>NZ_ALPM01000055.1:0-2574 GCF_000294595.1 Arthrobacter sp. TB 23
AGCGGCTTTTCCGGCGGGTATCTTCGCGGGGACGCGGTCGGCTTCCCAGGGCAGCAACATGGAGACCAGCGATTCGGGGCCAGCCAGTTCCACCTCGGTGGCCGCCGTGTTGGCCGCAAACCGGTGGGACCGGCTGGTCTTGCCGACCCTGCGCAACACACCGGCCACCTCGCCGGGGCTCCACGACGGATCCATCCCCGCCAACGAAACCGAGTCAACAGAACCCGGGCTAGCCGCACCCAGGCTGGCCGTAAAAACCTCAGCGATGCTGCGGTTTCCACCGGTATTCTCCTGCTGCTTCATACCTCCATCACATCATCTGCCACTGACATTCTTCGGCGTCAGGCAGGCTGGCAGGACCAACCCGGATTAAGCTCACAGCGAACAACGTGAACGGTCCCTTCAGAACCCGGCAGGCGAACGCCACGGGGTGCGTACGCCGTCGTTCTCGCAGAATGGCGTGGTGGCAGCCTCCCCGGCCAGACAACCTCCATCGACCAATTTCCGGGCGCCAACCGGTTCTGCCAAATCAACGGTCAACGAGACCATGTCGTTGCCGGGACAGTCATATCCCGCCTCAGGCAATGCCTCAACATCGGTTCTGATCACTATCTGATCTTCTTCGTAGCGCACCTTTGGCTCCAGCACAGGTCCGGTCACTCCGCCCGAACAACCTATCCGGGTCACGTCCGCCCTAAAACTCGCTGAACTTGCCCAAAGTGGGGGAAAGATCACCTGATTGAGCCACTGTCCGACTCCGTGCCTATGCTTGGGATACCGCCCGGTACCCAACCGAAAGGACCGTGTTGAAATGGCTCATAGAGTCCAAGCCGTAGTTGTCAGGGAAAAGAACGCACCAGCCAGCATCGAGACCATCCTCGTGCCAGATCCGGGACCAGGTGAAGCACTGGTCGATATCCTCACCTGCGGCGTTTGCCATACCGATCTGCACTACAAGCAGGGTGGGATCAGTGACGATTACCCCTTCCTCCTCGGCCACGAAGCCACCGGTGTGGTCAGCGCCGTCGGAGACAACGTCACCGAGGTAGCACCCGGCGACCGCGTCATCCTGAACTGGCGTGCGGTCTGCGGCGAATGTCGTGCCTGCCGTCGCGGTGAAGCGCAGTACTGCTTCAACACCCACAACGCCACCCAGAAAATGACGCTTGAAGACGGCACCGAGCTCTCCCCTGCCCTGGGTATTGGCGCTTTCGCCGAGAAGACTCTCGTCGCTGCCGGCCAGTGCACCAAGGTGGATCCCGAAGCAGATGCGGCCGCCGTCGGCCTCCTGGGCTGCGGCGTCATGGCAGGCATCGGCGCCGCCATCAACACCGGCAACGTGCGCCGGGGCGACTCGGTAGCCGTCATCGGTTGCGGCGGCGTGGGCAGTGCAGCCATCGCCGGCGCCAAGCTCGCGGGTGCGACGACGATTATCGCCGTAGACATCGACGACCGAAAGCTTGAAGCAACCAGGAAACTGGGAGCAACCCACACGGTCAACTCCAAGAACCAGGACGCCGTCGAGGCCATTCAGGCCCTCACCGACGGCAACGGCGCCAACGTGGTGATCGACGCCGTCGGCCGCCCCGAAACCTACAAGCAGGCGTTCTACGCACGCGATCTCGCCGGCACAGTGGTGCTGGTGGGCGTCCCCACCCCGGACATGATGCTGGAACTGCCGCTGCTCGATGTCTTCGGTCGCGGCGGCTCGCTCAAGTCGTCCTGGTACGGCGACTGCCTCCCCTCCAGGGACTTCCCAATGCTGGTCAGCCACTACCAGCAGGGCAACCTGGACCTCGATGCCTTCGTCACCGAACGGATCAAGCTCGACCAGGTTGAAGCCGCGTTCGACAAGATGCACGACGGCTCGGTGCTGCGCTCGGTGGTGGAACTCTGATGGCTGCACGCATTGAACACCTGCTGACCAGCGGAACCTTCTCCCTCGATGGCGGAACCTGGGACGTTGACAACAATGTCTGGATCATCGGCGATGACACCGAATGCATCGTCATCGACCCTGCGCACGACGCTGCAGCGGTGGTGGAACAGATCAATGGGCGACAGGTCCGAGCCATCCTGCTCACCCACGGCCATGATGATCACATCCGCGCCGTCGGCGACGTCTACGACGCTGTCCGGGCGCCCATCCACCTGCATCCGGCCGACCGGATGCTGTGGGACCAGGTCTATCCTGACCCGGCGCCGGACCAGGACATCAACGACGGCGACGAATTCACGGTCGCTGGCGTCACCCTGAAGGCGCTGCACACCCCCGGGCATTCCCCCGGGTCCGTGAGCTTCTACCTCGAAGAGGCCGGCACCGTCTTTACCGGCGACACCCTGTTCCAGGGCGGTCCCGGCGCGACTGGCCGATCCTTCAGCGACTTCCCCACCATCATCGAATCCATCCGTGACCGCCTGCTCAGCCTCCCGGCTGACACGGTGGTTCGCCCCGGGCACGGCGATTCAACGACGGTGGGCGCCGAGGCGCCATCACTGGATGAATGGATTGCGCGCGGCCACTAGATCCTGCGTGCCGCCTAGAGCACAACCAGTACGACGACGACCGCCCCG
>NZ_ALPM01000056.1:0-1816 GCF_000294595.1 Arthrobacter sp. TB 23
GCCGGTGGAAACCGGCGCGATTAGCTCGCAACGGTCGTTCTGGCTGTCAGGATGCGCTGGGCTGGACCGCTGTGGAAGTCTCCGACGGCTCAAACCCATATCCCGCGCGGCGATAGGCGGCCAGGACGGCGTCTTCGACGTCGCCGACGGTCAGGCCACGCACCAGGTCATTCGCGGCGCCAGCCGTGGCCGGGTCCCAGTCCAGTCCCATCGCCGCGTACGACGAGGTCAACACTTCCCGGATCGGGGCCGAGTCTTCCACCACAATTACCGAGGAAAAGAGCCAGGCTCCGGCGACCACCCGCTGGGCTGTCCCCACCAGCTTCACGCGCCGACCGTCATCGCCAATGCCGTGCACGCTGTATTCGCCGGGACAGTACTCGCCGGGAATTTCACCCACCGCCGCGGTCACTCCCACCGAGCGCAGCGCTGACGCGAGTAGTTCACCGAATCCGGAGAAGCGGTTCCGCGACCCGGCGACGGCGTCAGTCTGCGGCTCGACATGATCGATCACCAGGCAGCCACGATGATAGGCCGCGGCCCTGCCGCCCGCCCGGCGCACGAGCGGCTCAAACCCCAGTGCCCGTGCAGCCTCTTCGGCGGCAGGGAAACCCGGCAACCGGGTGTCGCGTTGCCCGAACGCCACGGTGGGCTCCGGCCGATAGAGTCGCAGCGTAGCGGGACGCTCCCCCGCCGCCACAGCGCGCAGCAAGGTGATGCCCTCCGCCAGGTCAGCGGCGGCGCCGGCCGAGGCGGTACGGCGCACCACGAACAGGTCGGCACCGGTCATCTGGGTTAGGCTCCTGTCCATGATCTTCCTGCAGTTTCTGGTTGCCGCAGCGACATTCCTGCTGCTGGACGCCGTGTGGCTCAAATCGATGAGCAAATTTTATCGTCGGCATCTCGGCGACCAGCTTGCCGACAAACCCAATTTTCTCTATGCGGCAGCGTTCTACCTAATCTATGTAGCGGGCATCGTGCTCTTCGCTGTTCAGCCCGCATTGGCCGCCGAGTCATGGTTGGCAGCGTTGGGCTACGGTGGGGCGCTGGGCTTTTTCGCCTATGCGACCTATGACCTCACCAATGCCTCGACACTGAAACGGTGGCCAGCGGTCCTGATCGCCGTGGACCTCGCCTGGGGTGCCGCACTGACCGGCCTGATCACCGTCGTGACGTACCTGGTTTTCGTGTGATTCGGTTTGTGACCGACGACGGCGTGTAGCCGCCACGAGTCCCGATTCCGGATGGGACACTTATCTGGTGACGCCGCATACCCCCCAACTTTCCCGCCGGTCAGCGGCCCCGCAGCCGCGCACCCTGATTGATATCCTCACCGCCACTGCTGACTCGTTTCCCGACGCCTCAGCGCTCGACGACGGCACCACCAGCCTCAGTTACGCCGAGTTGCTCTCGAGTGTCAGGGCGATGGGGAAAAAGCTTCACCTGGCCGGGCTGGGTGCTGGCGACCGGATCGGCGTTCGTATTCCGTCCGGAACCGCCGAGCTCTACATCGCCATCCTCGCGATCCTCATGATCGGGGCAGCCTACGTCCCGGTGGACGCCGACGACCCCGACGAACGCGCCAAACTTGTGTTCTCCGAAGCGAAGGTCGCAGGCATCCTGCGCGCGGGGCGCAAACCGGTGGTTCAAAAGGGGCGGAAAGCTCCTTTCCCTGCACCGAGGATGCCGACCCCCGACGACGACGCCTGGATCATTTTCACCTCCGGCTCCACCGGAACACCCAAGGGTGTTGCAGTGTCGCACCGCTCGGCGGCGGCGTTTGTCGACGCCGAGGCCCGTTTGTTCCTGCAGGCCG
>NZ_ALPM01000056.1:1821-142071 GCF_000294595.1 Arthrobacter sp. TB 23
CCGGCGGGCCCTACCGACCGGGTCCTCGCCGGACTCTCCGTCGCCTTCGACGCCTCCTGCGAGGAGATGTGGCTGGCCTGGCGCAACGGCGCCTGCCTGGTGCCGGCCCCGCGCGCCCTGGTGCGTTCGGGCATGGATCTCGGTCCGTGGCTGATCACCCACGGCATCACCATGGTTTCGACGGTTCCTACCCTTGCCGCCCTGTGGCCGGTCGAATCTCTCGAAGCCGTCAGACTGCTGATCTTCGGCGGAGAGGCCTGCCCACCCGAGCTCGCAGCAAGGCTGGCGACCGAGGACCGGGAGCTGTGGAACACCTACGGCCCCACGGAGGCGACCGTCGTCGCCTGTGCCGCTCTGCTCGGCGGTCCAGGACCGGTGCGCATTGGGCTTCCCCTGGACGGCTGGGATCTCGCCGTCGTCGACAGTTCAGGTCTTCCGGTGGCCGCCGGCGAGGTCGGTGAGCTGATTATCGGCGGGGTTGGGCTGGCCCGCTACCTCGATCCGCAGAAGGACAAGGAAAAATACGCTCCCATGCCGTCGCTGGGTTGGGACCGCGCCTATCGCAGCGGGGACCTGGTCAGGTTTGACCCGGTGGGGCTCGAATTTATGGGACGCGCCGATGAACAGGTGAAGCTCGGCGGCCGACGGATCGAACTCGGCGAAGTCGATGCCGCCCTGCAGTCCTTGCCCGGCGTCGCAGGTGCCGCAGCCGCAGTGCAGACCACCGCCGCCGGCAACCAGATACTGGTGGGCTATCTCGTCGCCGCCGGAGCACCGCTCGACCTGCCGGAGCTGCGCTCCGAGCTTGCTGGTTCGCTGCCCGCGGCGCTGATTCCGATGCTCAGCGAAACCGATTCCCTGCCGACCAAAACCAGTGGAAAGGTGGATCGGTCGGCGCTCCCCTGGCCCCTCGCCCAGCACAACGACGACGACGCCCCGGCCCTCGACGACGAAGCCCAGTGGGTGGTGGACCAGTGGACGGCAGTACTCGGCGTCCCGGCGTCGGGATTGGATGCGGACTTCTTCGCCCACGGTGGCGGCAGCCTGTCTGCGGCGCAGCTGGTGTCCGCCCTGCGGCAGCAGTATCCGACGGTCACGGTTGCCGACATTTACGCCCACCCGCGGGTGGGCGCGTTGATTGACATGGTGAAAGGATCGGAACCGGTCGGCGGCACGATCAGGATTGAGCGGAACGTCGCCCGCACCACCCGCAAAGCCCAGATCTTCCAGACACTGATGGGCATTCCCCTCTTCATGCTGGTGGGGATGCGCTGGCTGACCTACCTGATGATCATCAATCAGGTTCTCGTGATCTCCGGAATCGCAGCGACAACCACGCTGTCCTGGGGGTGGATCCTTGCCAGCTGGATCGTGTTCGTCAGCCCGCTGGGGCGGATGGGGATTTCGGTTATCGCCGCGAGGATCCTGCTACGCGGGGTCCAGCCGGGAAGCTACCCCCGCAGCGGCAGGGTGCACCTGAAACTCTGGCTTGCCGAACAAATCGCGGACATGGCAGCCGCAGTCAGTCTTGCCAGCGCACCGTGGGTCACCTACTACGCCAGGGCGCTGGGGGCAAAGATTGGGCGCGACGTCGACCTCCACTCGGTCCCCCCGGTCACCGGAATGCTTCATCTGGGCAGCGGCAGCTCCGTCGAACCCGAGGTGGACCTTTCGGGCTGGTGGATTGATGGTGACCTGGTCCACATCGGCAGGATCAGCGTCGGGGAGCGAGCCCTCATCGGCACCAGGAGCACGCTGATGCCCGGCACCCGGGTGGGCGCCGACTCACAGGTTGCCCCGGGTTCGGCGGTCCTGGGCAAGGTACGACCCGGCCAGCAGTACGCTGGGTCCCCTGCCACCCGGATCGGCAAAGCCAAGCCCATCTGGCCCGATGCTCCGGCGTCGTCGCCGTCGGTCACCCTCAGCTTCCCGGCATTCGCCGCCGCCTCGGGCATCCTCTCCGGCATCCCCTATCTGGCCGCCGCCATTGCTGCCCTGCCGATCCTCACCGCCCTGCGCGGCACCGCAGGACTGTCCGACGCCCTGCCACAACTCGCCTGGTCGGTGCCCATCGCTGGCCTGCTCTGGTTTGTGGCAACGATGATCCTGATCCTGGCAGCCGTCAGACTACTCGGGATCGGGCTGCGGGAGGGGTATCATCGGGTCCGGAGCCGTGTGGGCTGGCAGGTCTGGGCCACCGAACGAGTCCTTGACCTGGCCCGCGATCTGCTCTTCCCCGTGTACGCGAGCCTGTTCACGCCGGTGTGGCTGCGACTTCTTGGCGCTACGGTCGGCAAGAACGTCGAGATTTCGACTGTGCTGTTGGTTCCGAAAATGACCACCATTGGCGACGGCGCTTTCCTCGCCGATGACACGATGGTCGCATCCTACGAACTCGGTGGGGGCTGGATGAAGGTGGCGCCGGCGAAAATCGGTAAGCGAGCGTTCCTCGGCAATTCGGGGATGACCGCCGCGGGCCGCCGGGTACCCAAAAATTCGCTGGTGGCGGTGCTGTCCGCCACCCCCGCCAAGGCCAAAGCCGGTACGTCCTGGTTGGGAAGCCCGCCGGTCCGGTTGCGCCGCACCCAGATGGAAGCCGATCAGACCCGAACCTTCGACCCACCACGACGGTTGAAGGTGGCAAGGGGAGCATGGGAGGTGTGCCGGCTCGCCGCAACGCTGCTGACCGTGGTGATCGCCGTGCTGGTGCTCGTGGGGCTCGACGCCATTGCCGGGCAGTGGGGCTACCTGGTTGCTGCACTCCTCGGCGGGCTGGTCATGATGACGGCCGGGACGGTGGCGGCCGTCAGCGCGGTCGCCGTCAAATGGTTGCTGGTCGGCCGAATCAGTGCGGGTGAACACCCCCTCTGGAGTTCGTTCATCTGGCGGAACGAGGTTGTCGACGCCTTCATCGAAACGGTTACCGCCCCCTGGTTTGCCCGGGCGGCCAGCGGCACTCCCGCACTCGTCTGGTGGTTAAGGGCCCTGGGAGCCAGGATCGGCCACGGCGTGTGGTGCGAAAGCTATTGGCTGCCGGAAGCCGACCTGGTAACCCTTGGTGACAGCAGCACAGTCAATCGCGGGTGCGTCATCCAGACCCATCTCTTCCATGACCGGGTGATGTCCATGGACACCGTAACCTTGAAGGATGGCGCAACCATGGGACCCCACGGAGTGATACTTCCTGCCGCCTGCCTGGCTAGCGGATCGACGGTTGGACCGGCGTCGCTGGTAATGCGCGGCGAGACAGTGCCAGCGGGAAGCTACTGGATCGGCAACCCGGTCAGCCCGTGGAAAAGCCCGGCGGTTGCCCCATGAGGGAAGCCATCAGAAGCGTCGTCGCACGCATCGGTGACACGCTCGACCCCTATACCCCCGGGCACGGGTCCGCCGACTGGGCCGCCCTGCACTACGACCTTGACCTTGACTACCGGCTGGCGAGCAACCGACTGACCGCCCGCGCCGTCATCACCGGCCGCGCCGCCGGTCCCTCGTCCCAGCCATTGGAGCGGATTGAGCTGGACCTGGCGGGGTTGAAAGTCACCAAGGTGACCCTCAGCGGCGGCCAGGTCCAGCGCTTCAGCACGCGAGGATCCCGGCTGATCGTCACCCCGGGCGAACCCATCGGCGGGGGTCAGGAATTCACCCTCGACATCAAGTACGGCGGAAACCCCAAACCCACCAGAAGCACCTGGGGCGAGGTGGGCTGGGAGGAGCTCACTGACGGCGTCCTCGTTGCCGGGCAGCCCACCGGCAGCCCGTCCTGGTTCCCGTGCAATGACCATCCCAGCCACAAAGCCACCTACCGGATGGCTGTCACCACCGACGCGAACTACCGCGCCATTTGCAATGGCCGGCTGGTATCCCATACGCCAAAAGCGAGTCGCGGCACCTGGGTGTATGACCAGCCAGAGCCGATGGCCACGTATCTGGCCACAGTCCAGATTGGCCGCTACCAGTTGGAGCGGTCCAGCACCACCCCCGTGCCGCAGTTCACTGCCGCACCCGTGGGCCTGCGGGACGCGGCACGCCGCGCACTCTCGCGTCAGCACGAGATGATCAGCGCCTTCACCGAACTCTTCGGCCCTTATCCGTTTGATGCGTACACCGTGGTGGTAGCTGACGATGTACTGGAGATTCCGTTGGAAGCGCAGTCGTTGTCGATTCTGGGCAGCAACCATCTCACCACCGAGTGGGAATCTCAGCGGCTCATCGCCCACGAACTGTCCCACCAGTGGTTCGGTAACTCCCTGACGGTGAGTGCCTGGCAGGACATCTGGCTGCACGAGGGCTTCGCCTGCTACGCCGAATGGCTGTGGTCAGAAAGGTCGGGGTCCCTTTCCACTTCGCAACGGGCCACCGAGGCGTGGCGTGGGCTCGCCACAGAACCGGAGGATCTGATCATTGGTGATCCCGGCGGCTCGGACATGTTCGACGACCGGGTTTACAAACGCGGCGCCCTGGCGCTCCACGCCTTGAGGATCGCCGCCGGCGACGAGCTCTTTTTCGGGATGCTTCGCGACTGGACCGCCCGGTTCAGGCACCAGCACGTCAGCACTGCCGACCTGATCGAGCTGGCCGATGAGAGCTGCTCCACGGTCCCCGGCTTCGACGCGGCAGCCCTCCTCCACCCGTGGCTGTACCAGCCGGGGCTGCCAAACCTGCCCTGAAGCCCGCCCTGCCGGTTGACCATCCCNGGGCTTCGTCGGGTGGTTAGCGCCCGCCGTCAATCTTGCGGCTGCGCTGCTCCTGGCCCGGCACACCGTAGGGGTAGTCGGAGACCTCCGGTGCGCTGACCGTTGAAAGCCTGTCGACCTCGGCGGCGCTCAGGGTCACCGAGTCGGCGCCCAGGTTGTCGGTGAGCTGATCGGTGTTCCGTGCCCCCAGGATGACCGAGGTGACAGCTGGCTGCTGGGCCACCCAGGCGAGGGCCACCTGCGATGCCGTGACCTCCCGCTCAGCTGCAATCTCTACGACGGTGTCAATAATGCGCCAGGTGCGCTCCTTGGCGTTGCGTTCCTTCCAGGCTTCCATGCCGCGCTCGGGGTTCTCGCCCAGCCGCGTCTCGCCGGTTGGAGAGGTATCCCGCTGGTACTTTCCGGTGAGCCAGCCACCGCCCAGCGGCGACCAGGGCAGGAGGCCGATATCGGCGTCGAGCGCTGCCGGAACAATTTCCGACTCGATCTCGCGGACCAACAGACTGTACTGGGGCTGCAGGGTGACCGGCGCGTTCCAGCCGTGGGCCTTGGCCAGCCAGACGGCCTTGGTCATTTGCCAGCCGGAATAGTTGGAGAATCCGTAGTAGCCGATCTTGCCGTTGCGGATCGAATCCTCGAGGAAACCCAGGGTCTCCTCCAGCGGAGTGAGTGGATCCCACGAATGCACCTGGTACAGGTCAATGTGGTCGACGCCCAGCCGGGCCAGTGAATCGTCCAGCGCCCGGCGCAGGTGACGGCGGGACAGGCCAATATCGTTGACGCCATCTCCCATCGGGAAACGACCCTTTGACGCGAGGACCATCTGGTCGCGCTCCGTGGGGTTCTTGGCCAGCCAGGAACCGATGATCCTCTCGGACGCGCCAGCTGTGTACACGTCGGCGGTGTCGATGAAGTTGCCGCCAGCAGCCGCGTAGGCGCTGAGGATCTGGTGGGAAGTCGCTTCGTCGGCCTCCGCGCCGAAGGTCATCGTGCCCAGGGCGTACGCCGACACTGCAGTGCCGCTGTTGCCAAGCTTGCGGTATTCCATCGTGCTGCTCCTTTGAATCGACAGGTATAACTCGTATCAACCCTAGTTGCAGTGCGGCCGTTGGCAGGGCGTCGTTACAGCTTCCGGATGGTGAGGATCTGCTCAGCCCGTCCGAAGGGACCCGTGGTGTCATGCAACACCGCGGAGGTCAGCCCAATCCCGTCAGCACCGAAACTGACGCTCGTCTCCAGGCCCAGCCACTCCCCCGCCGGTTCGCGGTACAGGTGGACCTGCAGGTCGAGGTTAGGGAACATCCAGCTGCCCGGTCCGGGAGGAACCCGTGCCGACACCCCGTTCGCTGTATCAATCAGGCCGATCAGCCGCACCAGATCAGCTGTCGGAGTGCCTTCAACCATCTGATGTGGGGTACGCAACCAGACCCGGCCCCGGCCCGGGCGATGACCCTCGACGACCCGAAACTCCAGGGACTCGATAAATCCCCCGGGCCAGGCGGTCCTGTCCGCAAAGGGGCCCGCCTGGTCAGGGCCGGGCATAGGTGCGTCCTCGATTGCCGCAACCGCCGCACTGTCGGCCTTCGCCAGGCGCCAGGCTTTGGCACGGATCACCGTCCGTCCGCCGGAGACCATCTCCGCTTCCAGCAGTTCGATGGTCTTGCCCGGTCTGATGACCTTGACCAGCACATCGAACGTGCCCCCGGGGATCATGCCAAGGATGTCGAAGCTGAGTCGCGCCATCCGCAGGTCAGGTCGAGGACTGCACTGCTCGAGGCAGAGAGCCAGCAACCCGGCCGCTGGCGCCATGTGTTGTTCTTCGGGGTTCCAGGCACCCTGCGCGTGGATGGTGGATTCGAAACTGCCTTCGCCCAGCGGGCGATAGTAGGAAGCTGGCATGAAGGAGCACCTTTGCTGGACTGCGGTGGGTGGCTGGCCCCAACCCGG
The DNA here is from genome assembly GCF_000294595.1 of Arthrobacter sp. TB 23. Classification (NCBI taxonomy): domain Bacteria; kingdom Bacillati; phylum Actinomycetota; class Actinomycetes; order Micrococcales; family Micrococcaceae; genus Arthrobacter; species Arthrobacter sp. TB 23. Next base: position 8,466 of record NZ_ALPM01000056.1, read on the forward strand.
GGCCGCCGCAGCACCAGTCTATGACGCGTTCCGCTGCTGTTGCGGTGGGCGCGCTACACCGGTGGCACGACCAGTTCCGGGCGGGCTGTGGCCAGTTCCCTGGCGATCAGCTCGATTGCCTCGCCGACGACGTCGTGCCCGGCCCCCTCACGGTTTGCTGCTCTCGCGGCTTTGACCCGCCGCACCAGGCCGTCCCAGTCGCCACCTCCGGTACGCAAGGGGCGGAGCGACGAGAGGAGCGCCGCCCGGCCGAGCCAGGGGTCGACGTCGGCCGCCCACCGGTCCAGTATCACTGCTGCACGGTCCCCGTCCCGTTGGTTCAGCCGGTCGGTCAACGGACCCACCACGTCGATGGCCAGCGGATCGACCAACTCCGGCCTGCCCCCCTGCCGCAGAAATCCCTCCACCCGGGTCAGGTCTGTCACCTGAAGGAGTGCCAATCTCGACTGCAGCACCACGATGGCCGCCAACCGGCGTTCAAACACCCCTACCGCCCACAGCTCCGAACTGAGCGCCAGCACGGCGTCGTGCTCCAGCCCACGGTAGCGGCGGAAGGCATCCCGGACGGCGCCCCGGACCGCGCCTACCGACGCCCCATAAATCCGCAGGCCCCCGCTACCCCGATCATCGGCCCGCTCCCACGACGCCTCGCGCTGGAGCGCGGTGTCGATGAACTGCCCTGCCTCACTCACAGCCCTATTCTTCCCTGCTCCGGCGGAAGGTCGAACGCGGCCACCGGGTAGTAGGTTACTGGCCGTCGCAGGGCTCTCGGTATAGTGGTTATGTCAATGTTTCCAAGACTGCTAAAGGTGCTGGTCTAACTGCGTACGCAACCGGGGTCCTCTGATGACCCCAGTCATTGTTGTTCTTTCAATCTGAATCCTGAATCAAGTCTCGGCCGTGGGTTCACGCCGGCCGACTGCGGGGGGTCAACTAAATGACGATCACCCTGCTCACCCTCTTACTGGGCATCATCATCATCCTCGCCATCATTGCCGCCAACGGCTATTTCGTGGCCCAGGAATTTGCCTACATGTCGGTCGACCGGACCAAGCTTGCGGTCCTGGCCGAAGCCGGCGATGTCTCTGCCCAACGGGCCCTGAAGGTCACCAAGCGAACGTCCTTCATGCTGTCGGGCGCCCAACTGGGCATCACTGTCACCGGTCTACTGATTGGTTACGTGGCTGAACCGCTGGTCGGTGAGTCACTGGGTGTCCTGCTCGGCGGGGCCGGTTTGCCGGCCGCCCTGGGTATCTCAATCGGCACGGTACTGGCCCTCGTTGTTGCGGCAGTTGTCCAGATGATCTTCGGTGAGCTGTATCCGAAGAACCTGGCCATCGCCAATGCTGAGCCGCTGGCGCGCGGACTGGCTCGCTCAACCACGATCTACCTTGCCGCGTTCGGCTGGCTGATCACGATCTTCGACCACTCGGCCAACGCCCTGCTGCGGCTCGTCCGGGTTGAACCAGTCCACGACGTCGATACCACCGCAACTGCGAAGGATCTGGACCGCATTGTGGCCGATTCCCGCCAGAGTGGTGACCTGCCCGAAGAACTGTCGATGCTGATTGACCGTATCCTCGACTTCCCCGACCGGGATATTGAACACGCGATGATTCCGCGGTCACAGGTCGGCACCGTCGGGCCCGAGGCAACGGTGGGCTATGTGCGCACCCTGATGGCCGATGCCCACACCCGCTATCCCGTGGTGTCCGAAACCGAGGAACCCCTCGGCGTCGTCCAGCTCGCGGATATTCTGCCGGCAAGCATCAGCGACGACACCCTGGTGACGGCGGTCATGCACCCGCCGCTGGTGCTGCCGACCCTGATGTCCCTGCCCAATGCGCTGGAGCAGCTGATGAACTCCCGCAACGAGCTTGCCTGCGTGATCGATGAGTATGGCGGCTTCACCGGCGTCATCACCGTCGAGGATCTTGCAGAGGAACTCGTCGGTGAACTCACCGACGAGCACGACGACGAAGCACCACCCACGATCGAGTCCGAAGAGGACTTCATCTGGCGGATGAGTGGTGACGTGCACGTCGATGAGGTGGAGCGCGCTATCGGGCACGAACTGCCCGAGGGCGACTACGAGACGATCTCGGGTGTGCTGATCGCCGTTCGCGGCGAACTGCCGGCCGTCGGCGAAACAGTCACTGTGGTTCTCCCCGACGATCCCCGCGACCTGGTCGAGGATGAGCCCGTCCGCCGTGTGCTCGACGTCGAAGTCCTCGAAGTAACCCGGCATGTACCGAGCGAGTTACTGGTGCGGCTGATCGAGCTCACCCCAGAGAACGCCGACGCCGGTGAGCGCGCTGAGCGCCGCACCGACGCAGCTGATGAAACTAGTGAGGAAACCCGATGATCGTAACCCTGGTAACGGTGCTACTCATCGTCCTTAGTGCATTCTTCGTCGTGATCGAATTCGCCCTGTTGGGTGCACGCCGCTACCGGCTTGAAGCCGAGGCGGCCAACAACCGTTCAGCGCGTGCCGCGCTGCGGGGTATCAACGAACTCACCATCATGCTTGCGGGTGCCCAGCTGGGAATTACCGCCTGCACGTTTGCTCTCGGCGCGATCACCAAACCGGCTGTTGACGCCTGGTTGGGTCCGGTACTCGCATCCTGGGGCATCCCGGAGGCAATAGCCGGCGGTACAGCGTTTGGGCTGTCCCTCCTGTTTGTGACCTTCCTTCACCTCGTCGTAGGAGAAATGGCGCCCAAGTCGTGGGCCATTGCCCACCCCGAGCGGTCTGCCAAGCTCATCGGGCTGCCGTCACGCGGTTTCATTTGGCTCGTCCGGCCTCTGCTGGTCTGGGTCAATGCCATCGCGAACCGCCTCGTCGCTGCCAGCGGTGTCACACCTGTGAACCGGGCTGCGGCCGGCGGGTTGGACGCCGGGTCGATTCGTCACCTGGTCGAGCATTCCGCTGCAACTGGGGCACTCGAGGCGTCCTACCAGACGCAGCTGTCGGGTGCGCTGGAACTGGAAAGCCTCACGGTTCGCTCACTCATCGCTCCCGGCGGCGCGCCCACGGTGGTGCCGGACACTGCCACGATGGCCGATGTCCAGGAAGCGGCGGCGCGGTCGAAGCACCTCCGTATCCTCGTGCAGGGCGACGCCGGTACTCCTCCCGGGGTGATCCACGTTCGGGACACGCTCCTCGAGCCAGCGGATCGCCAGGTCCGTGAGCTGGCCGGTGCAGCCTTCCTGCTGGAGGCCGATGTTCCGGTCTATGAGGCGTTGGCTCAGATCCGGAGCGCGAGTGTTCAGCTTGCGGCCGTGATAGACGATGGCAAGTTCATCGGCGTCATTACGCTGTCAGATGTCATGCGGCGGGTTCTGCCCATGTCGATGGCTCCCGCGAAGTAGCCCGGACAGGCTGTTGGCCGCTGGAGTCCTAGGACCGATTCATCTCCATCTGGTTCTGGGCTTCGGCGGCCAACTGCTTTAAGGCCAGCTCATCGGCCGCCGAGAAGTCTCGCGGACGGTCATCGATGATGCACAGCGTGCCGACCGGCCAACCACCGGGGCCACGCAGCGCATATCCTGCATAAAACCTGATGTGCGGTTTCAGTTGCACCAGTGGATTGTTCCGGAATTTGCTGTCCGCCAGCGCATCACGCACCACCATCACCCGTTCGCTGCGAATGGTCTGGTCACAGAAGGAAATCCGGCGCGGGACATTCTCACCGATGGGACCCGTCACCGATTTGATGAACTGGCGGTGCTGGCCGATCAGGGCAATCGAGGCAGAGCTGACACCAAACTGCTCTTGTGCCCGTCGGGTGATCCGGTCGAATCGCTCCTCGGGAGCCGACCCCATCAGCCCGGTCCGATGCAACGACTGTAGCCGCAGCGATTCGGCCTGGTTGACCGGGAACAGGGCAGCCGCCGTCGTCGTCAGGCGTCGCAGCGCTGGATCGGTCAGGCTTTCGAAGCTGCTTTCGGTGGGGACACCTGTGGCGAGGGAAACGTCGTCGGTTGTGTACGCCGCACGGCGCACTGGTGAATCCTTGTCATCGAGCATCTCGTTAATTGCGTGGGAGACCATGTCCCGCTGGAATTGCTCGAGCTGCATCAGGCCGTGAATGTACGCCTTGAACTCGACGATGTCGCAGGTGCCACCGATTTCTGTGTAGTTGTCCCAGACCGAGTTGAGGTCAAGCCCGGACGTCATGACGGCCAGGCGCGTGAACCACTGTTGAAGGTATGGGTCCATAAGGTTGTCTTTCTTCCTGCTCACCGGGAGAGGGCGTCGTAGCCGTCGGCTTCCATGGCGTCCCGCAGGCGGGTCAGCCCTGCCTGAATCCGCGATTTGGCGGTGGGAAGCTTGATCTGTAGCGTCTCAGCGACTTCGACATAGGTCATTCCGCCGTAGTAGGCCAGGCTGATGGCCTCTGCCTGCCGGTCGGTGAGGGATCCAAGACACTTTCTGACGCTCTCTGACATCAGGGTGTGGTGCACCGTTTCTTCAACGCTGTCCGGTCGGACTGCCGCTGACCGCAGGCTGTACGCCGCGTCACGTCCGGCAGAACTTTGCTCGCTACGCACCCGGTCGACGGCGCGCCGGTGAGCGAGGGTCAAAATCCAGCTATGGGGAGAGCCTCGATCGGCGTCGAACTGGCCCGACGACGCCCACAGCATCAGATACACCTCCTGCACCACTTCCGCCGCAATTGCTGCATTTTGGATCACCCGCAGCACCAGCCCGTAGACCCGTTTGCAGGTCTGCCTGTACAGGGCAGCGAAAGCCTCCTGATCTCCATCAGCGGTGCGGCCGAGAAGGTCTGCCAGGGAGGGACTCTGGACGGCATCCTGCTGGACGGAATCCTTAACGCGAGGATCAACCGGACCGCGCCTACTGCTGTGGGACATGAAACCTCACCGTTGAGTCAGTGTGGGGGTCGAGACCAGGCAGCGCGAGAGCTCTGCGGCGCCCCGCACGGACCGAACTATGCCACCCAAACCGCCTGCCCGCAATAGCGGACGGCCGCCGGCGCGCCGTGTGACGTGCAGGGCCGGTTAGGCGAGGGACAGGAACAACTTTTCGAGATCTTTTTTGTCCATGGTGGCGTCGTCGCTGGTAAGACATTGCTCCAGCCCGGTGGCAATGATCGCGAACCCTGCACGGTCCAAAGCCTTCGACACGGCAGCCAACTGGGTGATGACGTCCTTGCAGTCCTTACCCTCCTCGAGCATGCGGGTGACAGCAGCCAATTGGCCCTGCGCGCGCTTGAGGCGGTTGATGACTGGGGTCAGCTCTGAGGTGTCGAGTTGCATGGTCGTCTCCAGGTTGTGGGTGTCGATTCAGCGTACCCCACCGGGTGTTTCCCACCGCACTTGAGAAGCGTACCCAGGCGTCCCTGCTAACCCGTCGGATCAGCCAATCGGGGCCCCAGATCGCGATACTTGGCGGCCCGCCGGGTCAGGAGGGTGTCAATGGATTCCCCTGCCAGAGACGACAGCTCGTACTCGATAGCTGCTCCCATCCGGAGGCAAAACGCCTTGGCTTCCTCGGCGGCGTCATCGCGCTCGTCCACCAGGTGGTCGACCAGCCCGTTGGCATGCAACGACGCTGCATTGACTCCTTGCGCTTCTGACAGCGCCGGCGCGAACTCGGTGCTCCGGTGCATGATCGCGCTGGCCCCCTCGGGTGGCAGCGGTGACAGCCAGGCGTGGTGGGCGGCGATGGTGCGGTCCGCAGGGAGGAGCGCCAGCGCTCCCCCGCCGGCGCCCTGTCCGAGCAGCACCGAAACCGTTGGTGACTGCAAGCCGATGAGGTCGTAAAGCGATCGGGCGATTTCGCCCGCAAGACCACCCTCCTCCGCCTCTCTGGACAGTGCGGCGCCAGCGGTATCAATCACGGTCAGCAATGGCAGGCCAAGTTCTTCGGCCAGTTTCATGCCTCGTCGCGCCTCGCGCAGCGACGCAGGACCCATTGAGCTTTCCGGTGCCACCCGGGACCTGTTATGGCCCAACACCACGCACGATTGGTGGCCGAAACGGGCAAGCGCCAACTGGAGACCGGGGTCCTTTTCGCCCTGGCCAGTGCCGTTGAGCGGCAGTACATCCTGGGCGGCCCAGCTGAGCAGTCTTCGCAGATCGGGGCGACGCCGGTTGCGGGAAATCTCGATGGAGGTCCAGGCGTCCACCGGGGAGGGTACGACGTCGAGGGTCGCCGGAGGTGGCACCGGTGCTGTTGCTTGCTGCGTCAGAACGTTCAGCGCGCGGTCAACGATTTCGGGGAGCAGCTCCGGAGGGACGACCGCATCAATGAGCCCCTTGTCGTACAGGTTCTCGGAGATCTGCACGTTCTCGGGGAACGGGGTGCCATACAGCGCCTCGTAGACCCGCGGGCCAAGGAAGCCGAGCAACGCGCCAGGTTCAGCGACGGTCACGTGGCCGAGGGAGCCCCAGGACGCCATGACGCCGCCGGTGGTCGGGTGCCGCAGATACACCAGGTACGGCAACCGCGCCCGCCGGTGGGTGCGCACGGCAGCCGAAATCTTCACCATCGACAGGAACGCGAGGGTGCCCTCCTGCATCCTGGTGCCGCCGGATGCGGGCCCGGCGAGCAACGGAAGTTCCTCCCGGGTGGCCCGTTCGACTGCCTCGACAATCCGATTGGCGGCCGCCAGCCCGATGGAACCGGCAAGGAACCGGAACTCGGAGACGATCACTGCCACGCGGCGGCCGCGGATCAGGCCCTCGCCGGTGATGACCGACTCGTCCACGCCGCTCTTCTCCCGGGCGGCCTGCAGCTCCCGCTCGTACCCCGCGTCCGGGTGCGGGCCGGGCACAGGTTTATCCCAGGCGGTGAAGGTACCCGGATCAAGAACCACGTCAATCAGTTCCGCTGCCGTGAGATGGCGCACCGGCTGGGTCGTCGTCATGCTAGGAGTCCTTCGCCAGCGCGTCGTCCAGCCAGCGCCGGATGTCGGCACCATCCTGGTCCAGCAGCGGAGGCGCGGTGTGGCTTGAGTTGGTGGTCTCCTGCTCGGAGCCATCGAAGAACCGCAACGGGGGGCCGGGGAGGCTGACCTTGCCCAGCAACTGGTGCTCGACGTCGATCAGCAGGCCCTGCGACTTCACCTGCTCCCACTCGTACACCTCATCGAGGGACCGGACCTTGCCCGCCGGAATGCCGGCTTCGTTGAGCTTTGCCAGCAGGGGCTCCGACTCGTACGCGGCGAAAGCCTGTTCGATCTCGCCGATCAGCAGGTCGCGGTTACGCACACGATCACCGTTGCTGGCGAACTCGGCGCGGTCGGCGTCGAGCCCGAAGGTTGTGGCGAACTTTTGCCACAGCTTCTCGCTGCCGACGCTGATCTGGACCTTCCCGGCGTCGCAGTTGAAGAGGCCGTAGGGTGCGATGGACGGGTGGTGGTTGCCCTGCGCCTTCGGCACCTCGCCGGCGACAGTGGTCCTGGTGCCCTGGAACGCGTGGACACCGACCAGCGCGGCAAGCAGCGAGGTCCGAACCACCTGGCCCTTGCCGGTTTTTTCCCTTTCCAGCAGTGCCGCCAGGGCGCCGTACGCCCCGTACATCCCGGAGAGGAGGTCAGCGATCGGCACACCGACGCGTTGCGGGTCATCCGGGCTGGGCCCGGTGAGTGACATCAGGCCTGCCTCGCCCTGCAGGATTTGGTCGTACCCGCTCCGGCTGGATTCTGGTCCGTCGTGCCCGAACCCGGTGATGGAGAGGACGACCAGGCGGGGGTTGAGCTGGTGCATTGCTTCGGTCGAGAATCCCAGGCGGTCCAGGACACCCGGCCGGAAGTTTTCGACGACGACGTCGGCCCGTTCCAGCAGGGCGGTCAGGACCTTCTTCCCGTCGTCGCTCTTCAGATCCAGGGCGATCGATTCCTTGTTCCGGTTACAGGACAGGAAATATGTGGCCTGCGGGTTGTCCTCGGGCCCCACGAAGGGTGGGCCCCAGCCGCGGGTGTCATCGCCGGAACCGGGGTTCTCCACTTTGATCACGCGGGCACCAAGGTCGGCCAGCATCATTGCAGCGTGGGGTCCGGCCAGGGCGCGGCTAAGGTCCACCACGAGGGTGCCGGCGAGTGGGCCGGACCGCTCTGCGGGGCTGGTAATAACGTCGGTCATGGTGATCTTTTTCCTTTCAGTGGGGTGTCCGGTTCCGGCGTTCAGGGCCTAGAGCCAGCCCGGCACCACGAGGACCAGCCAGGCGACCAGCGGTCCGACGACGACGATGATGCCGCCGTAGGCGAGGATCTGCTTGTAGAAGCGGTCCCTGTCAGTGCCCTCGGGGGCGTTGGCAAGTACCAACGCACCGTTGGTGGAGAACGGGGAAACGTCAACCACGGTGGAGGCGATGGACAGGGCGGCGATGACGCCGATCGCTCCGATTTCACCGGATTCCAGGAACGGGATGGCTAGCGGAATCAGCGCGGCGAGGATCGCCGTGGAGGAGGCGAACGCGGAGACGACTGCACCGATGTAGCAGATCAGCAGGGCAGCGAGCAACGGCATGCCGAGGCTGGCGACACCGTCGGACACGTATTCGATGGTTCCGGCTTCCTGCAGGACACCCACAAAGGTGAGCATGCCGCAGATCAGGAGCACCGTTGACCAGCTGATTTTTTCGACCGCACCCTTTTGGGACCGTGGAGAGATCAAGGCGAGGGCGACGGCGATGGTGATGGCAACGAAGCCGACGTCGACCTTGAAGCCCAGCGCCACGACGGCGAGGACGATCAGACCGGCGATGGTGGCGAACTGCGCGAGAGTCTGCTTGTTCTCGGTGCCGACGGCGCCGTCGCTGGCTGGCTTGGCTTTGCCCTTGAGCGAGTCGGTGCCCGACCCGGTACCGCGGAAGTCGACGTCGGCACCCGAGGCGCGAGCGCCCACGCTGGCGTGCATCCGGGCATCGGCTGCGTTTTCGACGAACTGCTCGACCCGGGCGGAGAACAGTTTCCGGCCACCGAGAACCAGGAACAGGACGACGGCGATGAGGAAGTTGAAGATGAGGCTGGAGAGGAAGAGTGCCATGGGGCTGTAGTCGAAGCCGGTGTCGGCGACAATGCCGTTGACGATGACGCCGTAGACGGCGATGGGCGAGAAGCCGCCGGCCTGTGCGCCGTGCACCACCATCATGCCCATCAGCAGCGGGCTGATCTTGTGCTTGGCCGCGAAACCGAGCGCGACGGGTGCCATGATTGCTACGGCTGCGGGGCCGAGCGCGCCGACGGCGGTGATGACGCCCGTGATGACGAACATGATCCACGGGATCAGGGCCACCCGGCTGCGGACAAGTTTGACCGCTCCGCTGACCAGGAGGTCGATCGTGCCGTTGTTTTGGGCGATCGCAAAGAGATAGGTGACGCCAACCAGGGTGAGGAACAGGCCGCCGGGGAAGTTGGCAATGATGTCATCGGTTTCCATGCCGAGGAAGACTGCACCCAGCAGGAAAGCGCCAACAAAGGCGAGGGCACCCATATTGACGGGCAGCAAGGTAGCGATGAGGAACATCGCTGCCAGGATGATGATTGAGAGGAGTGGGACGGACATAGGTCTTCTTTCGCCAGTGAAAGTGTGATGTGACGCACGTTACCGGCGCACTGGACTAGACTGTTAGACACTGATCCATTTGTCAATTGTGACCTGCTCGCCCCCTAAACTGGCATGACATCTCCCCACTGACGTTGAGGACCGCTGATGAACGCACTGCCCGACCCACGGCAGCTTGGCCGCGCACCCCGGCCACGACTCTATGAGCAGCTGGTCGAGCAGATCCTCGTCTACATCGAGGACGCCCAACTGGGGCCCGGTGATCTCCTGCCCGCTGAGCGAATCCTTGCCGAACAACTAGGAGTTTCGCGGGCGACACTGGCTCAGGCGCTGGTGGCCCTCGAAGTGCTGGGCGTAATCGATGTGCAGCACGGCACGGGGGCGGTGCTGGTGTATCGGCCGAGCTTGGCAACGGTGATCAGGAAGCTACGTGAGCATCAGACCAGGCTGCCCGAGATCACCGAAGCACGCAGCACCCTCGAGGTGAAACTGGCCGCCCTTGCCGCTTCCCGGCGGACCGCAGCAGACCTGGCGGCTATTGACGCTGCCCTTGAAGCAATGGCCACCGAGGTGACGGCGGGCGGTCGGGGCACCCAGGGTGATGAGTCGTTCCATCAGGCGGTCACCTCCGCCGCCCACTCCCCCGTGCTGGCCCAACTGATGGCGTTCATCGCGGAGATGGTATTGGAGACCCGGATTGAGTCACTGAGTCAGCCGGGGCGGCCCGAACAGTCACTGAAGTCGCATCGGATCATCGCCGAGGCGATCCGTTCCGGGAACCCGACGGCGGCCGCGGCGGCGATGCAGTCACACATCGATCTGGTCTCTGATGTGGCTTTGCTGAAGTAGTGCTCCCAGCTGCCCCTTCGGATCACGGTACTCGTGACTTTGGGCCCTATCGGGTTGTGGTGCGGTGCAGGACAGTAGGTCTCCTAACCATCGCGCTGGGAGGCCACCATGGAATCGTCAAAACCGATAGCCGTTGCAACCACTGATAATGCTCGTGGTCAGGCGGCGGTGACCTGGGCAGCCGCTCGCGCCGATCGTTATGGAGTGCCGCTGATTATTCTGCACGTCGTTGACGACCGCTGGGTCACCGAGGCGATTCCCTGGACGGAGAGCCTGATGGACAACGGGCAGAAGCTGCTGGAAACCGCGGCACAACGTGTCCGCGGGAGCACCGGCGTCGACATCACCACCAAGCTGCTGGAGGGCAGTGTCGCTGGGGCGCTCGGCGAATTCTCGGCCAACGCGTCAATGCTGGTGGTTGGCTCCGGCAGCGCCCACCTGGGTGGCACGCTCACGGATAGGGCTCTGCAGATCGCGGCAACCGCCACCTGCCCAGTCGCAGTCATTGGGGATCATGCGGGAAACGGGAAGGGAGTTGTTGTTGGCGTCGACGGTTCGGAGGAATCCACCCAGGCGGTCGCCTTTGCCGCAGCCGAAGCCGACCGGAATGGCCAGGAATTAATTGTGGTGTATTCCCTGAACACGCCGAACCATCTCCTCGACAAGGGCCTCCTTTCGCCCAGCCTCGACAAAGCCCTCGAAGAGGAGGAACAGGTCGTGTTGTCTGAAACCGTTTCGGGCGTCCGGGAGGACTACCCGGGGCTTCTCGTGCGAAAGGTGATGGTGACCGACGCCAAACCCGCGGCGGCCCTGGTTCAGACAGCAGCCGGCGCCCACCTACTTGTGATCGGGAGTCGCGGTCGGGGAGGCTTCAGGCGGCTACTGCTGGGCTCGACTGCCCACGGGGTGCTTGGTCATCTGCCCTGTCCCACGGTGATTACCCCGATTCATAAAGTTAAGCATGACGACTAGGCGGCTGGCAGCGGCCAACTCACTCGTTGAAGGGTCTTTGGGCCCTAGGAGTTGGCCGCAGATCGATCTAGGCTCGGGGTCATGACTACCGGCGCTGAAATACCCAGGACCACTACCCTTTCCCCTGAAGAATGCTGGGAACTCTTCCGACGAGGTTCGATCGGCCGGCTAGCAGTCTGGGCCAACGAGCAGCCCGAGATTTTCCCCATCAACTACAGAATCGACGGCGGGGATTTCATCTTTCGGACAGGCCACGGTTCCAAGTTGGCCGCCGCTTTGGGCCAGCGGGTTGCACTGGAGGCGGACGGAGTAGACAAGGAGGGGGTTATCGCCTGGAGTGTCGTTGTTAAAGGTCCCGCGTACAGGCTGGACCGCACTCCGGAGGTGCTCAACTCTGTGGGCCGTCTGCTCGTTCCCTGGGAGGCCGGCAAGAAGGATCATTTTGTTCGAATCGTTCCCGAAAGCATCAGCGGGCGACGGTTCCGAATCGCTGCGCCGCTCGCCTGGGGCGGTCGGTTGGATGACGCTATGCGTGCTGGGCTGGAATAAGCGCCCCTAGGCTGGAATAAGCGCCCATAAGCCCGCGCTGCCCTACTGCCCTGTCTGGCGGTTCTGACCTGTCTGGCGTTTCGAAGCTACTCGTGACTTCTCTGCCTCGGCGATGACCTGGACTGTGCGGAGAAAAGTATCGGGGTTCAGCGAGATTGAGTCGATCCCCTGCTCGACCAGGAACGCCGCGAAATCCTCGTGGTCGCTTGGTCCCTGTCCACAAATGCCGATCTTTATTCCCGCCGCGTGAGCTTTGTCGATGGCACGCGAGATCATCCACTTGACGGCCTCGTCTCGTTCGTCAAACAGTTGTGCCAAATGCTCCGAATCGCGGTCGACGCCAAGGACCAGTTGTGTCAGATCATTGGAACCGATCGAAAACCCGTCAAAGTGCCGGGCGAACTCCGAGGCAAGAATAACGTTTGACGGTATTTCGCACATCATGTAGATCTGCAGTCCTTCGTCCCCCCGGACCAGACCGTTCTCCGCCATTACCTCGATGACCAGCTCTGCTTCGCGGAGCGTGCGGCAGAACGGCACCATCACCAGGACGTTCGCAAAGCCAAGCTGCTCGCGGACCCGCTTGATTGCGCGGCATTCAAGCGCAAATCCTTCCCGGTAACGCTCGTCATAGTAGCGCGAGGACCCGCGGAACCCCAGCATCGGATTCTCTTCTGCGGTCTCAAAATAGCTTCCACCAATCAGATGGGCGTACTCGTTGCTTTTGAAGTCGCTGAGCCTGACGATGACCGGGCCCGGGTAATAAGGTGCTGCGATTTTTGCGATGCCCCGTGAGAGAACGTCAACGAAGTATTCAAGCAAAGTGTCATGACCGCGGGTGAGCTGTCTGATCTGCGCCATCTCGTCGGGATCAGTCACCAATTCCGGGTGAACAAGTGCCATCGGATGGATACGAATGAGGTTGTTGATAATGAATTCCATCCGTGCCAGGCCAACGCCTGCCGCCGGGAGCCGCCACCATTGGAAGGCAGCGGCNCGGGGCTGGCGATATTGACCATGACCGCGGTGTTGGTCTCCGGCAGGGCGCCGAGGTCAACTTCCTCCACCTCAAAGGCGAGCGTTCCCTCGTACACTCCCCCATCCTCACCGCCAGCACACGAGATGGTAATCGCCGATCCATCCTCAAGCAGCGAGGTTCCGTTCCCGGTACCCACCACGGCTGGTACGCCCAATTCCCGGCTGACAATCGCCGCATGGCTGGTGGGACCGCCATGATCGGTCACGATCCCCGCCGCCCGTTTCATCACCGGTACCCAATCCGGATCGGTCATCCTGGTGACCAGAATGGCGCCGTCCCGAAACTTGTCGATGTCCTGCGCATCAAGCACAACACAGGCGTCGCCGTGTGCGATTGCCTCGCCAATGGCCGCGCCTGAGAGGAGACGCCGCCCCGACTCCCGCAGGTGATACACGTTGAACGTGGTTTCGCTGCGTTGCGCCTGAACGGTCTCCGGGCGGGCCTGGACCATGAAGAGCTCCCCGGTTGATCCGTCCTTGGCCCACTCCATATCCATCGGCCGCTCGTAATGCTCTTCCACCGAGACAGCCCAGCGGGCCAGCGTCAGGATCTCGTGGTCGGAAAGTACAATTGACTCCCGCTCCAGATCGGTCGTTTCTATCGTCCGCGTGCGTGCGTGCCCACCGCGGCTGTACACCATTTTTCGTTCCTTGGAGCCCACCGTCTTCTCGATGATCGGAACAAAGTGGGGTGTGGCAAGCAACGGCTTGAAGACCTGGTATTTATCCGGGTTGATACTTCCCTGAACGACAGTCTCTCCCAGGCCCCAGGCTGCGCTGATCACCACGCTGCGCGGAAAACCTGACTCCGTGTCGATGGAAAACATCACCCCCGACGCACCAAGATCCGAACGCACCATCAGCTGCACGCCGATCGACAGGGCGACGCTCACATGGTCGAATCCCTTCATCTCCCGGTAGCTGATCGCCCGATCGGTGAACAACGAGGCGAAACACCGTCTGCAGGCTTCAAGGAGTTCGCGTTCTCCCGAAATGTTCAAAAACGTCTCCTGCTGACCTGCGAAGCTTGCGTCGGGGAGGTCCTCTGCCGTCGCACTGCTACGCACTGCCACCGAGGCTGACGGCCTGCCGGTCCGGGAAGACAGCGCCCGATAGTGCCCAGTGATCTCGGCGGCGATGTCTGCAGGAAATTCGCCTTCCAGTATCAATGCCCGAATGGTCTCTCCTGCTTCCCGCAACGTCGACTCGCCAGCATGATACCGGTTGACCGTGTCACGAATGCCGGGTTCAATGCCGTTGACGGCGATGAAGGCCCGGTAGGCCGACGCAGTAGTGGCGAAACCGTCGGGGACCCGCACACCCGACCCGAGGAGGGAACGCGTGAGCTCGCCGAGTGACGCGTTCTTACCTCCGACCGAAGGCACGTCAGCTATTCCCACGTCTTGCAGCCACACCACGTACACGTCTGCACTCGCTGTTGAAGTCATGGCTCCATCTTGGCGAGCCAGACCCGGCAGAAGCAGAGTCTAAAGTCCCGCCAGCAACCCTGCCTGAATAGGGTCGTAAGGCCCTGTCACCGCTAACTCCCGGCCGACACCCTATTGGAATGAGTGACAATGCACCCCAACCCACAAAAGTTCATACCCTGGAACAACCTGTTGCAGTGGTTCGCGAGCGTGTTCCGATGGACTCGCTCACTGACTTCTTCGGTCGTGCATTCCATCGGGTAATGGCCGCGACCCAGACGCAGGGCACCAACCCTGCCGGTCCACCCTTCGCTCTTTACCATGGGATGCCGAGCGAGACCATCGACGTGGAGGCTGGGTTCCCGATCGCAGGACACTTCGCAGAAGCCGACGGAGTGTCGCAGTCGGTGTTACCCGAGACCGATGCCTTTGAGGCCATCCATGTTGGTCCGTTCGACACCCTTGGCCAAACCTACGAGCTCCTTCAGGCCGCAATTGAGTCGGCGGGCCTCACCCCCGCGGATATCGCCTGGGAGTCCTATTTAACTGATCCGGAGGCGGAGCCCGACCCGTCAAAGTGGATCACCAAAGTTGTCTGGCCAGTGGCCTAAGTGGTTCCCTCCCCACCCGAGGCTCACCTCATGAACGTTCTTGTTGCCTACGCGACCTGGCACGGCTCAGTAATTTTGGGCAGTGCAGCCCATCTGACCCGCCGGCTGACATCGGCCAACGATCCCGTGGAACCGTCATGACGGCCGCCAGCCAGCTTCAGAGCGCTCCAATCCTGGGAGTGAACTCCCTGGTGAAGCGCTATGACAACCACACCGTTGTCAACGACGTCTCCTTCCACATTGAAGCCGGCGAAACGTATGGGCTCTTGGGCCCCAACGGCGCAGGTAAAACGACAATCATTTCAATGGTGGCGGGACTGATCCCTGCCGACTCCGGATCGGTCGAACTCATGGGTGCGGTCATGACGCCGACCAGCACCCGGGTAAAAGGGCACATTGGGCTCGTCCCTCAGGAACTTGCCATTTACCCGGATCTGACGGCCAAAGAGAATCTGATGTTCTTTGGCCGGTTGCAAGGGCTTGGGGGGAAGGAACTGAGGCAGCGGACGGACCTGGTCCTGAACCTTATTGGCCTCGGCGACCGTGCGCGAGAGCAGACCAAGAAATTCTCCGGCGGGATGAAACGCAGGTTGAACATTGGCATCGGCCTGCTCCACCGACCCACCCTGCTGATTTTGGATGAGCCAACCGTGGGGGTAGACCCACAGTCGCGCAATTCCATCCTGGAATCCGTTGAGACTCTTGCCTCGGAGGGAATGGCTGTCCTGTACACCACCCACTATATGGAGGAAGCCGAACGGCTCTGCGACCGGATCGCGATCATCGATCAGGGCCGGATTCAGGCGGAGGGCACCCGGAATCAGTTGGTCGAACTGACCGGCGGGGTGGACCGCATCGATCTGCGCGGCACCGGCAGCACCAGTAACGCAGCCACGGCGCTGCGGCAGCTCCCGGGCGTACAACAGGTCGATAGTGGTCCCTCAAACCTGCTGTTGACCGTCCACAACGGGCCAGGTCTTTTGGCACCCATTGTGGCCGAGGCCGGCGGTGCGGGAATGGCGCTGACTTCGGTGGAGATCGTCAGGCCCGATCTGGAATCGGTCTTCCTGCACCTCACCGGCAAAGCCCTGCGGGATTGATGTGCGCGGGCTCAGGACCATGGTCTCCAATGACCTCAGGCTGCGGATCCGGGACCGGTCGGTGTTCATCTTCTCCCTCCTCGTTCCGTTGGCCTTGATGGGGGTTCTGAACCTCTCCTTTGGAGGTGGCGGAACGGACAGCGTCGACTTGCAGCCCGCCGTCGTCGTCGCAAGTTCTGAAAACAGCGGCCAGCTCGGGGAAGCGCTCCTCGAGGCCCTCGATACCCTCCCCATGATGGACGTCACCGTCACCAGGGTGGCTGCCGACGAGGTCAGCGGCGAAACAAGGGATACCGGGGCTGAGCTGGGGCTCATCCTGCCGGAAGGGTTCACGACTGCGGTAACTTCCGGGGAGGCCTCTACCGTCCAGGTCATCGAAGGTGATGTTGCAAGCATCGAAACCAATGTGCTGATCTCGGTGGTGGACGGGGTGCTTCAGCAGTTCGCTGCGGGCACCGTGACTGCCACGGCAGGCGGTATGGCCGGGCTTCCGGAGGACGAGCTAACCGGCCTGGCGCAACGGACAGCCGCTGGCCCGGCCGCCTTGACCCTTTCGGAAGGCCAGGCATCCGCCGAGCAACTGTCACTCAGCGGCTCACTAGTGGCTGGTCAGACCGGTTTGTTCCTGTTGTTCACCGTCGGGTTTGGTGTTCTGGGACTGCTGGCGGAGCGGGAAGGTGGCACCCTGACCAGGCTACGGTCAGCTCCCGTCGCTCCCGGTACCATCATCTGGGCGAAGGCCCTGGTCGGGTTCATTCTGGGGGTGGTTGCCTCGTCCATCCTGCTGACGGTCGGTAGCCTGTTGTTTGACGTCTCGTTTGGGTCCCCGGCTGTGGTGGGGCTCCTGATCCTGGCGGTTGCGGCGGCGGCAACGAGCCTGACCTTTGTCGTCGCGAAACTCGTGCGAAGCGCCGAACAGGCGAATGTCGCCCAATCGATCCTGGCCATGGTGCTGGGAGTCGCAGGCGGAGCCTTTTTTCCTTTGCAGACCTCAGGGATTGTCGCGACACTGATGGACTTTAACCCTATTTCAGCGTTCATTCGCGGACTCGGCATCACCTCCGGAGGCGGTGGGGTGGCGGACGTCGCTGTCCCCCTGGCGATCATGCTGGGATTTGCAGTCCTTGCCACCGTGATATCGCGCCTGCTGCCGGACCGGGGTGCCCGCTTGTGAAACACATCATGGGAATTGCCCTGGTAGAGGTTCAACGTTTCCTCCGGGACAGGTCGAACATCTTTTTTGTCTTCATTTTTCCTTTGCTCCTCATTCTGTTGCTCGGCTCCCAATTCGGGGCCAATAGCGGACGGTCCCAGGTGGCGCTGTCGGGCGGGTCCGGTACTGCCCTGGAAAGTGCTTTGAAGGTTCAGCTGGAAGAAGATGGCCTCCAGGTGTCGTTTGCCGGTGAGGAAACGGTGAAACAGCAGCTGGGCCGTGCCCGAATCGACGTCGGCATTTTCATCAGCGATGACGACGCCGCGGACTACTCCGCGGGTCAGGAGGCCGACCTCGAGGTGATATCAGCGTCGCAGGCCTCGGCACAGGCCGTACTGCAGGAGGTGCGGACGTCAGTCCAGACGGTCAGCACAGCACAGCTACAGCGATCGCTCCTCCAGGAAGCGGGCGTCAGCGCGGCCGAGGCGACCACCGCCCTGGAGCGGGCGGAAACTTCTGTGGTACCCCCCGGACTGGAAATCGTGGACACCGACGACGTATCGCAGGAATTTTTGGGCTTGGGACGGTTCGATCTGGGCGCCACCCAGCAACTTCTGCTTTTCGTCTTCCTGAGCTCCCTCACCGGGGCTGCGACCCTCATCAACGCGCGGCGTCTCGGGGTGATCTCCCGCGTGATGGCCGCCCCGGTGACAAGCTGGCAGGCTGTGGCGGGGCAGGCACTGGGACGGTTCGGCATTGCCGTTGTCCAGGGGGCGTACATCATGGTTGGCACTGCTGTGCTGTTTGGCGTGCAGTGGGGCGATCCGTGGTTGGCAGGACTCGTTTTGGCGTTCTTCTGTGCGGTCTCCGCTGCTGCAGCGATGGTGATCGGCTCGGTCATGGATAACGACAGCGCCGCCTCGGGAGTGGGCGTGGGCCTCGGTCTCGTGTTGGCCGGTCTGGGCGGCTCGATGGTGCCCCCGGAGTTCTTCTCCGACACCCTTCAGACAGTGTCCCGGGTGACCCCGCACCGGTGGGCTTACGACGCGTTCGCTGAGATCCAACGACATGAAGGCACGTTGACTGACATTCTTCCGCAGCTTGCGGTGCTCGCAGGGATGGCTGTGGCTTTGCTGACCCTCGGCTCCATCCTGCTACGGCGCAGCCTCAGCAGGGCGCTCTAGACCAGACGCGCGCGTGCAATATTCCGGGCGTGGGTCCAGACAGCAAAAAAGATCAGCGGCACATGGATTGCGGGCAGGTTGTGGGCGAACCACCTGGGTAGGTAGATATCGGTCACCGAACCGGTGGAATCGCCGAGGCGTTGGGCCAGTGGGGTGAGCGGACAATGAAACCCGTTGCCGGCAAAAACAACAAGCTCGCTGCCGACAACGGCTGCAGCGACTCCCGCCCGCTGGTCTGTCCTTCCCCGTAACCCGGAGTAAAGCAGGTAAACCATGCATGCTTCGATGGAGAACCAGGCGGCGGTATGGAAGGACTTGACCGCCCGTAAGGCCCGCTGGTGTTCAGCCATGGGTGGCTCCTTTCGCCCTCGTTGGCCTCCAGAGTGCACCCATCTGCGGCCAAGTGGCAGAGTCCAAGGGCCTGTCCGCACAGCTGCCCTATGCTTGGACCATGGACTTCCTTCGCCTTCTGCTCGTCTTTCTCCACATTCTCGGTACGGCCGCCATCGTGGGCGGCTGGTTGGCCACATTCAAGCACCCCACCGTCACGCAGTGGCAGTGGATCGGCGCCCTCACCCAACTGGTCACGGGCCTGCTGCTGGTGGGTCTCGCTGAGATGGGCGACGGCGACGGCCCGAACCACGCCAAAATAGCCGTCAAGCTGGTCCTGACCATCGGCGTGGTTGTCGCCGCGTTCATCGGCCGCCGTAAGGCCAAGTCCGGACACGACGTCGCTAAGGGACTGGCGCACGGCGTCGGCGGTCTTGCACTGATCAACGTCGCGGTAGCAGTCTTCTGGAGCTAGCCCGAGTCAGTGCCGGGCGAGGGGACGCGCTGGGCCATCAGTTCCGCTTCGAGACGCGCTATGTCGTTTCGATGACAGAGTTCTGTGCCGGGTGTCATCGCTGCAGCGCTTCCGGCAGCTAGGGCTGTCAGGAAGGCGCTATCAACGGGTGAGCCCTGCGCAAGTCGGAGAACAAATGCCCCGAGAAAACTGTCGCCTGCTCCCACCGTGCTGACGACCTGCACTGACGGGGCCGGTAGCCGGATGGTGCCGGCCTCGGATGCAAGCACTGCCCCGGCATGGCCTAGGGTCAGTGCGACATATTCCGCTGCCCGGTCGGCGACCAGGCCCGACGCCGCCTCAATCTGAGCCTGCTCAGTGTCAAGCGCCCGGCCGAGATGAGTCGCCAGCTCCCGCCGGCTGGGCTTGACCAGAAACACCCCTTCTGCCAGCGCCTCGGACAGTGCTGCACCCGAGGCATCCACGACACAGCGGGCGCCGACCTTCCTGGCCAGGCGCGCCACCCGGGCATAAAAATCGTCCGGCACCCCGGGAGGGAGGCTTCCGCTGGCTATGACATACCCTTCCGGCAGAATCGCCTCCGAAACGAGCGCGAGACAGGCTCGCCACTCGGATTTGCTGAGCTCTGGGCCTTCGAGCACAAACCGGAATTGGGCGCCCGTCCCCGTCTCGTCGACGGTGAAACTTTCGCGGGTACTTCCTTCGATGGGTGCAACGAGGACCGGGATCCGCTCGGCTTCGATGAGGCGACGATACGCCTCCCCGGTTGGACCGCCGGCCGTGCATACGGCGAGCACCTGTCCGCCGAGTCGCTGGATAACCCTTGCCGCGTTCATTCCTCCGCCGCCCGGTTCCAGTCGGCTCGCGGAGCACCGAAGTTTATGACCACCGATGACCTGGTCAGTGGACGTGTAAACGTCCAACGCAGGGTTCACCGTCAAACTAAGAATCGGTTTGGGATGCCGCGGCGTGGGCGCCCGTTGAGAGTCTCCAGAGTCGGAGCTGGCCGCTTTGCCATTCATTGAGTACTACCCCCTGCGGTGGGTTTACGCCCAACTTACTCCCTGGTCAGTGCTACGTCACGAGGTGCCATTTTGCCGGTTTTTGGTTCGAATATTTGTTTGAGAGAGTTGTCCACATAGGCCCCATAATTCTCCGCAGTGTCGGAGCGGTTTGGGACAATGGAGGTATGGACGGCAGCAGGGCTCCATCAGTGACTGAGAAGGAACTTCCCTTCCCGGGAACGGCTCCGCGCGGCCCGTCAAGCCTGGGCAATACCGCTGATGGCAATACCGCTGATGACAGTACCGCTGATGGCAGCGCTGGCCCGGATGCTGGCACGCGTGCCTTACTCGACGCCCTCACGGCACTGAGGCCAGCCACGAACCCGGCCGGGATGATCGACCAGCTCCGCGGCCTGGAGGACCTCAAATCCGCCATCGCCGGAGTACAGGCCCGGATCGCGGTTGCCTTCGACCGCTCTGAACGCCACCACCAGGCCCAGACCGGGGTGCCAACCGCGGAGCAGGGCAAAAGTATCGGCGCGCAGGTCGCGTTGGCCCGGCGGGAATCCCCCTCCCGCGGCAACCGGCTCCTGGGCCTCGCCCAGGCCCTGGTCACCGAGATGCCCCACACTCTGGCTGCCCTGCACACCGGCCAGCTCAACGAATGGCGAGCCACCCTGTTAGTGAAAGAAACAGCATGCCTCTCCAGCTCCGACCGGACCGCCGTCGATGAAGAACTCAGCCCCGACACCGGGACCTTCACCGGGTGCGGGGACAAAACCATCATCGCCGCGGCCAAGGCTGCCGCCTACCGTCGGGACCCCCGCTCCGTGGTCAACCGCGCAGCCCACGCAGCCAACGAACGATTCGTCAGCATCCGCCCAGCACCGGACACCATGGCCTACCTCACCGCCCTGCTGCCGGTGAAGGAAGCCGTCACCGCCTACACGGCACTATCCCGGCACGCCGATACCGCCAGGGCGACCGGGGACACCCGATCCCGAGGCCAACTCATGGCCGACACCCTCGTCGAACGCACCACCGGGGTACCCGGGGGTGTCTCCCGCGTCGAACTGCAAGTGATCATCACCGACCGCGCCCTCCTCCAAGGTGACAGCGAACCGGCCAGAATCCCCGGCTACGGCATCGTCCCCTCGTCCTGGGCCCGGGACCTCATCCACCCCACTGACATCCACCCCGACATCAACCCCGCTGGCAGTGACCCTGCTGACGCTGAGCGGCATGCCTTCGACGTCTGGGTCCGGCGCCTTTACACCACACCAACAAGCGGTGATCTGGTCGCCCTGGACTCCAAAGCGCGGCTCTTCACCCCGGCGCAACGCCGGTTCATCACCGCAAGGGACCACACCTGCCGCACCCCGTACTGCGACGCGCCAATCCGACACTACGACCACATCATTCCCTGGCACCAAAGCGGCCGGACGTCGATCACCAACGGCGCCGGACTCTGCGAAGCCTGCAACCACACCAAAGAACAACCCGGCTGGGGAGCCCACCCACGCCCAGGACCCAGACACACCCTCCGAATCACCACTCCGACCGGACACAGGTACACATCCACCGCCCCACCCCTCCCCGGCGCCCGGTACCGGATCTGACCCTGCGGGGTCTTTGTCTTCCCAGTAGTCTTGGCAGTCACACGATGCAATGGGTCATGAGGAAGAGGAACCCGTGATGACGGAGACGACAACAGACGAGGTACTTGCCGAGCTGGCCTCCCTCGAGGATCCCGGAATCAGAGTGGTGAATGCGAGGCACGGGGACGATCACGGAGTAAATCTGGGGAAGCTGCGCGCCGTAGCCAAGCGTTTGAAGACTCAACACGACCTTGCAGTGAGCCTCTGGGCAACCGGTGATACAGCTGCAAGGTTGGTCGCGCTTCTGATCTGCCGCCCGAAGGCTTTCGAACGTGACGAGCTGGACTCGATGCTCAGGGAAGCTCGTGCACCCAAAGTGCATGACTGGCTCGTCAACTATGTGGTGAAGAAGAGCCCGTTCGCCGAAGATTTACGGATCGTTTGGTTTGCCGACCTGAATCCCGTCGTGGCGGCTGCCGGTTGGGCACTGACTTCGGAACGAGTGATCAAGAGTCCCGATGGCCTGGACCTTCAGGCCCTGCTCGATGTTATTGAAGCAGAGATGAAGGACGCCCCGGATCGGCTTCAGTGGGCGATGAACCACTGTCTGGCGATGATTGGGATTGAACACGTCGAGCATCGTGCTCGAGCGCTTGATATCGGTGAGCGCCTTGAGGTCCTCAAGGACTACCCGACTCCCCCAAACTGCACCTCACCGTTCGCGCCGAGCTGGATCAACGAGATGGTGAGCCGGCAGGGGACCCAGGAAACTGGGTAAGCATGCGGATCGTCTCCTGGAACTGCGCGATGGGTTCCTCAAAGAAGGCCCACCTCCCGGCACGCCGCGCACACATGGTGGGAGCATTGCATTCACGGCGACCCAGCGTCGCGTAGGTGTCTCAGTACACCTAGGAGACCGGTCGAGGACACCCAGCAAACTCGATGACCACGCTTCAGTCGGTGCATAAACGCTCTCAGGCGTGAACACCATGAAACAGGCGGGGCAGACGTGGGGAGGTATCCCGGATAGGCTGTGAATACGGCCTTAATCGTGGTCTCTATATTAGGAGTAACGATGCGCGCACTTGTGGTCTACGAGTCTCTGTGGGGCAATACCGAGAAGGTAGCGCGAGCCATCGGCGCCAGACTTGCCGTCAATGCCGACGTTGAGGTGCGTGACTCGGATGCAGCACCAACGTTAGTTGATGGATACGACTTGTTGGTGGTTGGTGGCCCGACGCACGCTTTCTCTATGACACGCGCATCCACCCGAGCTGACGCCGTCAAGTCCCACTCGGCCCCGCATGAGCCGGCCCGTGGCATCCGGGATTGGCTCAACCAAGTCGAACGGCCCAGCACTGAGATCCCCGCCTTCGCGTTCGATACCCGGGTCGACAAACCGAGACTCCCCGGTTCCGCGGCAAAGGCGGCGAGACACGAGTTGCGCTCACTTGGATTCGACACACAAGTCAAGCAGCAAACCTTCCGCGTCCATGGCTACGAAGGGCCCCTCCTGGACGGTGAGATCGAACGCGCAACGGAGTGGGCAGGCGATCTGCTTGCGCGGCTTGGCGCTCCATAAGGCACACGGAGTACCTCCTGTAGACCGGATGAACAATCTTCGAAGCCCCCTCCGTCCGGCTGGACCCCTGAGGTTAGTAGGCTCCATCAACCGGACGGTCTGCGGGTTTCGGGGGCCGAGTTCGGTCTGCAACCACTGAGGAGGTCACCGTGTCAGTTCTCCTTTTCGCACCGGTCACGTTCAATCTGGCTGAAACAACCCGCATGATCGAGGTTGCAAAAGCACTTCGCGATCGTCATGAGTGCGTCTTCCTGGGGTACGAACCGGACTTCTCTCATTTCATCATCGACGCTGGGTTTACCTTCCATCAATTGCAACCGGTGTGGAATGAGCTAGAAAAAGCTCGGGCGCTGGCGCTGGATCAAGGCCGAGGGGTGCGCAACCCGTTCACCGTTGATTTGGTGCGCCGCCGGGTGGCGGCGGAACGCCGCCTGATTCGTGAGACCGCAGCTGTAGCCGTGGTGCACGGCACCAACGTCACCTCTCTGATCTCTGCACGCGCCGAAGGGATTCCACTCTTCTACCCGGTACCGTTTGCACTGACACGTCCTCATGTTGAGCAGACCAAACACGGCCTCTTCGCTATCCCAGGGTGGGTAGAGCCGGTGGTAATGCCTGCCTTCAGGGCTCTTTACAACACTGCTCCCCTGGTCCCACGCGCCTTCAAAATCGCGGCCCGGGAAAACTCAAAGCGCCCGCTTCGCAGCATGGCGTCGATGTTCGAGGCAGACTACAACCTGCTCACCGTTATGCCATGGGAACTGGAGGGCTATTCGTTGCCATCCAACTATGAGAGGGTAGGGCCAATCTTCGCGCACCTGCCAGGGGAGTTGCCCGACGTCGTTCACGATCTTGCGTCCTCTCCCCGGCCGCTGGTCTACCTTGCGCTCGGGTCTTCAGCAAGCAGACGTCTGGCTCTGGGTACCCTTCGATCCTTGGGTAAACTACCCATCAACGTCGTCGCACCTGTGGCCCATTACCTTACTGATGGCGACCGCAAGGAGGTACCCGCCAATGTGACAGTGACCGGTCTGCTGCCGGCTCACCGGCTAGGGGGGCTGGTGGATGCGGCAGTCCTTCATGGTGGTCAAGGGACTGTGCAGACGGCATGCGCCACGGGAGTCCCCTTCGTGGGGATGGGATTGCAGCCGGAGCAGAGGTGGAATGTTGCCGTATGTGAACGCCGTGGCAACGCGACAGCTTTACGACCCCGCCAGGTCGGCACTCCTACCTTCGCGCGGTCGGTTCGAACTGCCATCGAAGATTCGGGTATGCGCGATGCCGCGACCCGCACCAAACTGGCCTACGCGTGTGAAAACGGTGCGATCGCCGCGGCGTCCGCGATCGCACGCGTTCTGGCCTCTCCCAATCCCCGGGACTTCGAAGCTCCTTGAGTCTTCACCTGCCCTCCCATCCGTCATCAGTCCCGACGGAAACTATCGGATTGGTTCTGCATCCTGCCCCACACAACTTGTGCTTCCTGGTGCTGGAAGGATTGGCATCAGGTGTGGCACTGCGATCTAAGGGAGCGAGCCCAGGCACCATATCCAGGCACCAGCGTAGCGGACGTCTTCGCCATCTCTTGATCGATCCCGAAGGCTAACCCGACGGACCAAAGGGACCATGCGTAGCCTCAGTCTTCGTCAAGCGCTTTCGGTCAGCATGCCTTGAGGGTGACGATCCCCCGGATGTCGTTCGAGCCATCCCTCGAGTCCGTCGAGGAGAAGGTCGAGGCCGAGCGGAAACTCGTCGCCATAGGAGTAGCCCGGTTGAAGCACATGCTCCGCCGTCAGCTCGGCGAGGTACGGGTAATCGTTGACGGGAAGTTGGGCGAGCATGGCGTGCGCCATGGCAGCCGTCTCTTCCTGAGTGTGAAACGGCAGGTTCTTCTCCTGCATCGCGAAGCCGTAGATGTAGCTGTCCAATGCCGAGAACGCGTGAGCTGCCATGGCAATGGAAAATCCCGCGTTCCGCAACGTGCCGATCACCCGGTCGTGATGCCGCAGCGTGGCTGGCCCGGGATTGGTCCCTGAGTCCTTCAAACCGGTGGCCCATGGGTGGCGTGAGAGCGTGTCGCGGAATGAGACCGATCGCTTGCGGATCGCCGTCTTCCAATCGTCGCTGTGCAAGGGCAGTTCGATCTCGTTGAACACGGCGTCGACCATAGCATTGAGCAGGTCTTCTTTGTTCGCGACGTGGTTGTAAAGCGACATCGCTTCCACCCCGAGTTCTTCCCCGAGCCTGCGCATCGTCAGTGATTCGATGCCCGAGTCATCGGCAAGCGCAATTGCTGCGCCCAGCACCAGCTCGCGGTTCAGGCGGCCGCGTGATGCCGCCTCGGTCTTGGTCGAGAGTCTCGCCATAATTTCTCCGTTCTGGTCTATTGACAACCTTACCATGTAGGCGTACTTTACTTACACCATCAGCTTACAACGTAAGGATATCAAAATGAACCGCACCTCGCTCGACTCGAGCAAGACCGACGTCGCGCAACGCCCGATGAACTTCACCACCTGGTCGCCACGAACTGCGGCCTTTGTGGCCGGACTCGGACTCGCGATCATGGCGGTGCTGGCTGGTTTCGCCAACTTCGGCGCGATTGTTCCCCTGATCGCTCGCGGTGATGCCGAACAGACCGCACAGAACGTCTCCGGCGCCCCGCTCCTGTTCTTCGCGGGTGTCGTCGGCTTTTTCATCGTGGCCCTGCTCGACATCATCGTGGCGGGGGCGTTCTACACACTGTTCCGGCCGGTGAGCCGTCGGGTCTCGGCGGCGGCCGCCTGGATGAGATCGGTGTACGCGGTCTTGTTGGTGGTTGCGCTCAGTCAACTCGTGATCGGGTTCTCGCTCCTCGGCGATCCCGAAGCCGCCCTCCCGGTGCTGGAGTCGTTCAACACCATCTGGGTCATCAGCCAGGGCCTGTTCGGCATTTCCCTTCTGCTGGTCGGCTATCTGGCCTTCCGATCGGGTTTCGTGCCAAAGGTCTTCGGCATTCTGCTCGCCATCGCAGGCATCGGATACCTGGCCGATGCTGTCGGTGTGGCCGTTATCCCCGACTTCTCTGCCGTATTCGCCCAGTTCATGTTCGTGGGCGAGGTAGCGATTATCTTCTGGCTACTCATCGCTGGCCGCCGGCTGCCCGCCAACTGAACCGTCGACTGCCAAGGAGAAGACCATGGACAATCCCGGCACCGGAAACTTCCCCAGGTCCTAGCCACACCCCTAACTCAGGAGAACCGCATGCAGGCAATCACAAGCCGCTCCTACGGCACGCCAGAAGTCGTCCACGTTGAAGAGATTGATACACCGGTCCCCAGAAAAGGGGAGGTATTGATCCGCAACTATGCAACCGTCGTCTCACAGGCGGAATCTACCGCACGCAACGGCAAGGACCCCCTTGCTAGGCTCTACTTCGGTTTAGCACGGCCGCGCTTTCCGGTCCTGGGAACTGGCTTTGCCGGTGAAATTCAGTCAATAGGAAGCGCTGTGACCAAGTTTCGTGTTGGTGATCAGGTCACAGGATCAGCGGGACCGACCTTCGGTGCCCATGCCGAGTACGTCACGGTCCCCGAAAACGGGATCATCGCGTTGAAGCCTGCCGGCCTGGTACCGACGGACGCCGTGGCAGTCCTGGATGGTGCACTCACCGCCTTGCCCTTTCTAAGAGACGCCGCCAGCCTGAAGTCCGGTCAGTCGATATTGATCAACGGCGCCTCCGGCGCGGTGGGTACGGCGGCCGTTCAGCTCGCCAAGCATTTCGGGGCAGTTGTCACCGGGGTCTGCAGCACGGCAAACCTTGACCTGGTGAAATCCCTAGGTGCCGACACAGTGATCGATTACACCGCACAGGACTTCACAGAGCTGGGCCAGGTCTATGACGTTGTCTTTGATGCGGTAGGCAAGAGCTCATACATCCGCAGCCGGAAGCTTCTGAAGCCCGGCGGCATCTACCTGACGACCGTGCCCTCCTTACCGATTTTGATGTGGATGCTGGTGACTCGCATCTTCGGCAAAACCCGGGCAAAAATCGCGTTCACCGGGCTTCGAAGAGCCAAAGCGATGGCTCTGGATGTGAAGTTCATCAGCCATCTGGCGGCATCGGGACACTATGTCCCGGTTATCGACCGAACCTACAACCTGAAGGAAGCCGCCTCCGCGCATGCCCGTGTGCAATCAGGGCGCAAGAAAGGCAGCGTCGTCCTCACCCTGCATGACCCCGGTGAATAGCGGCCTCCGCGGCAGCGGCACTGTTCTTTCCCTGACACCCGGAAACCCTGACCCGGAACATCGCGTCCCCGTCGTTTATCGAACGCATCATCTGAGTCCCGGTAACCATCTTGCTGGTGATAACACGCTGGCCTCTTCTGTCTTCTCGAAGAGGGCAGGAAAAAGGCCCGAACCCGCGAGTTTTCGCAGATCCGGGCCTCTGACCAGACTTTCAGCAGGGACTTCGAAAATAAACTCCTAGAAGTCCCAGTCATCGTCCTCGGTGTTGACTGCCTTGCCGATGACGTAGGACGAACCCGAACCCGAGAAGAAGTCGTGGTTCTCGTCGGCATTCGGCGACAGCGCAGACAGGATCGCAGGGTTCACGTCAGTGACCGACGCCGGGAACATCGCCTCGTAGCCGAGGTTCATCAGCGCCTTGTTGGCGTTGTAGTGCAGGAACTTCTTGACGTCCTCCGCCAGCCCGACGGAGTCGTACAGATCGTGGGTGTACTGGACCTCGTTCTCGTACAGCTCGAACAACAGCTCAAACGTGTAGTCCTTGATCTCCTGCTTCCGCTCAGCCGACTCTTTCTCAAGACCCTTCTGGAACTTGTAGCCGATGTAGTAGCCGTGAACGGCTTCATCGCGGATGATCAGACGGATCAGGTCAGCCGTGTTGGTCAGCTTCGCCCGTGACGACCAGTACATCGGCAGGTAGAAACCTGAGTAGAAGAGGAAGCTCTCGAGCAGCGTCGACGCCACCTTACGCTTCAGGGGATCGTCACCACGGTAGTAGTTCATGACAATCTCAGCCTTGCGCTGCAAATTCTCATTCTCAGTCGACCAACGGAACGCCTCGTCGATTTCCTTGGTGGAAGCCAGCGTCGAGAAGATCGACGAATAGCTCTTGGCGTGCACCGACTCCATGAACGCGATGTTCGTGTACACGGCCTCCTCATGAGGAGTGATCGCATCGGGAATCAGGCTGACAGCGCCAACCGTGCCCTGGATCGTATCCAGCAGGGTCAAACCGGTGAACACCCGCATGGTGAGCTGCTGCTCGTCAGGAGTCAGCGTCGCCCACGACTGAACATCGTTGGACAACGGCACCTTCTCGGGCAGCCAAAAGTTGTTGACCAGACGGTTCCAGACATCCACGTCCTTGTCGTCCTGGATGCGGTTCCAGTTGATTGCCTCAACGTGGCTGAGCAGCTTGACCTTCTCGGTCATGTCATCCCCTAAATGGTGGGTTAGTTCTTAGTTAAAGCGTACGACGGCGGGCGGGNCCCGCCGTCGTACTGGTAGTCAGCAGCGGCTGCCTACAACATGCAGCTGACGCAGCCCTCTACCTCGGTCCCTTCCAGCGCAAGCTGGCGGAGACGGATGTAGTAAATGGTCTTGATGCCCTTCTTCCAGGCGTAAATCTGGGCCTTGTTGATGTCCCGCGTGGTGGCGGTGTCCTTGAAGAACAACGTCAACGACAGGCCCTGATCCACGTGCTGCGTGGCAGCGGCGTAGGTGTCAATGACCTTTTCGAAACCCAACTCATACGCATCCTCGTAGTACTCGAGGTTGTCGTTCGTCAGGTATGGCGCCGGGTAGTACACGCGGCCCAGCTTGCCTTCCTTGCGGATCTCGATCTTCGACGCCACCGGGTGGATCGACGAGGTGGAGTTGTTGATGTAGCTGATCGAACCGGTGGGTGGAACGGCCTGCAGGTTCTGGTTGTAGATGCCGTGCTCCATGACCGAAGCCTTCAGAGCACTCCAGTCCTCCTGGGTAGGAATGTGGATGTTCTTGAACAGCTCGGCAACCTTCTCTGTCTGCGGAACCCAGGCCTGGTTAGTGTACTTGTCGAAGAACTCGCCGCTGGCGTACTTGGACTTCTCAAAGCCACCGAATGTGGTGCCGGTCTGGATGGCCAGCAGGTTCGATGCCCGCACCGCGTGGTAGACCACCGAGTAGAAGTAAATATTGGTGAAGTCCAGGCCCTCTTCGGATCCGTAGTGCACCCGCTCGCGTGCCAGATAACCGTGCAGGTTCATCTGGCCGAGGCCAATCGCGTGGCTCTGGTCATTGCCGCGGGCAATCGACGGAACCGAGACGATATTGGACATGTCAGACACAGCCGACAGCGACCGGATGGCCGTTTCGATGGTCAGACCGAAGTCCGGCGAATCCATGGTCTTCGCAATGTTCAGCGAACCCAGGTTGCAAGAGATGTCCTTGCCGGTCTCGTCGTAGGACAGGTCATCGTGGTACGTGGTGGGCTGTGAGACCTGAAGGATCTCGGAGCACAGGTTGGACATGATGATCTTGCCGTCGATCGGGTTGGCCCGGTTCACCGTGTCCTCGAACATGATGTAGGGGTAGCCGGACTCGAACTGGATCTCCGCGAGCGTCTGGAAGAAGTCGCGAGCCTTGATCTTGGTCTTCTTGATCCGGGCGTCGTCCACCATTTCGTAGTACTTCTCGGTGACCGAAACGTCGGAGAACGGCATGCCGTACACCTTTTCGACGTCGTAGGGCGAGAACAGGTACATGTCCTCATCCTTCTTGGCCAGCTCGAAGGTGATGTCAGGGATCACGACGCCGAGCGACAGGGTTTTGATCCGGATCTTCTCGTCAGCGTTCTCACGCTTGGTGTCGAGGAAGCGGTAGATGTCAGGGTGGTGGGCGTGCAGGTACACGGCCCCGGCACCCTGGCGGGCACCCAGTTGGTTGGCATAGGAGAAGCTGTCCTCAAGAAGCTTCATCACTGGGATGACGCCCGATGACTGGTTTTCGATCTGCTTGATTGGTGCACCAACCTCGCGGATGTTGGTCAGCGCGAACGCCACACCGCCGCCACGCTTGGACAGCTGCAGTGCCGAGTTGATGGACCGGCCGATCGACTCCATGTTGTCTTCGATGCGGAGCAGGAAGCAGGAGACCAGCTCACCGCGCTGGCGCTTGCCAGCGTTCAGGAAGGTGGGGGTGGCCGGCTGGAAACGGCCCTCGATGATCTCGTCAACCATCTGCAGCGCCAACTGCTGGTCGCCGCGGGCCAGGTGGAGTGCCACCATGCAGACGCGGTCTTCGTAGCGCTCCAGGAATCGCTTGCCGTCGAACGTCTTGAGCGTGTACGAGGTGTAGAACTTGAAGGCGCCGAGGAAGGTCTCGAAGCGGAACTTCTTGCTGTACGCGCGCTTGTAGAGGTCGCGGATGAAGTTCATTGAGTACTGGTCAAGGGTTTCCCGCTCGTAGTACTCGTTCTTCACGAGGTAGTCGAGCTTTTCCTCAAGATCGTGGAAGAACACGGTGTTGTTATTGACGTGCTGCAGGAAGTACTGGTGTGCAGCCTCGCGATCGGCCTCAAACTGGATCTCCCCGTTGGGGCCGTAGAGGTTCAGCATTGCATTGAGCTCGTGATAGCCCATGCCGTGGAACCGCTCTAGCGCAGGTGCGGCGGTGCCGCCTGCTCCCTTTGTCTCTGTCTCTGCAACAGTCATATCCAAAACGCTTCCAATCCTTGGGCTACGCGGTCAACGTCCTCAGACGTTCCCATCAATTCAAATCTGTATAGAACAGGTACTCCACATTTGGCTGCGATGATGTCCGCCGCCAGGCAGTAGGTCTCCCCGAAGTTCGTGTTTCCGGCGCCGATAACGCCTCGGATCAAGGATCGATTTCCCTCGTCGTTGAGGAACTTGATCACCTGCTTGGGCACTGCGCCCCGCCCGGAAATTCCCCCATAGGTGGGAAGGACCAGTACATACGGCTGCAGTGCCCTAAGAGTCGGATCTCGCGTCAGTAGCGGCATTCGTGCTGAGACCGTGCCCATTGCCGCGTCCAACTTCTGGACGAAACGGTGGGTGTTGTCCGAAGACGACGAGAAATAAATCAGTCGGGCATTGGTCACCCCGCCCGGCTCGCTGGGAGCCGCTGCGGCGGGTGTAGTGTCCATTGCTGCGAGGGTCATGAGGTGAATGCTTCCCGACGACGGCGCGCTGGCCGCCCGTTCCACGGAAGATCCGTTTCCTGTCAGATCAGGCGACCGAGCTGACCGATGCCTGGCCGAGTTCTGCCAGTTCGTTGATCTTGTCTGGCCGGAAACCCGACCAGTGATCCTGCTCAGTGATGACTACTGGAGCCTGCATGTAGCCCAATGCGCGGACACGCTCCAAAGCGGCTGGATCCTGTGAGATATCCACGCTCTGGTAGGTGATGCCCTTCTTGTCCAATGCCCGGTACGTGGCGTTGCACTGTACGCATGCTGGCTTGGTGTAAACCGTGACGGTCATAGTCCCTCTCCCCTTGTAATTCTTAGCTTGTTATCGACGCATATTCAGGAATTGGAGGGCTTCAAAAGTGGGCTTCCCGATGGTGTTCCGGGCTGCTCCGCCTATGCCTACCTTGCCAGCGGTTCGATATATAAATACTACATCTAGTGCAAACCGATGGATGCGACCCCAAGATGATGTATTACAAGTATGTCATTCATCGGCTGGTTCGTCCACAGACAATCCACAAGTGAACCCCTTGGAAATGTGCGGAAACCGGCCAATCCCAGAGCGTCGTCCACACCCCTGTGGAGTACTTGCACACAGGCAAAATACTTCTGTGTCGTGAGTTGTCGGCGTGTCGCGGTTGCCCAGGTACTACGACGCCGCACCCGCCACTGCTGTGCAAAGGGTCTAGTTGCGCAAAGGGGATAGTTGCGCAAGGGTTCCAGCCACGTAGAGTTTCCAGCCGCGTGAAGTTGACAGCCCCGCAACAGTGTCGGCAGCCGAATAGAAAACCTAGCCGAGAGGCTTCTGGGACAGGATCTGATCCACTCCCATCCGCCCATCACGGAAGGTCATCATCGCGCCCACAAGATAGACCCGCCAGACCCGGGCCACTTCCTCGCCCATCATCTCAACGGCCTGATCCCAGTTGGCGTCAAACCGGTCATGCCAGGCGTCAATGGTCCTGACATAGTGTTCCCGCATGGCCTCGACCCCGAGGATCTCGAATCCGGCGTTCTCGATCAGGTTGACCGTGTCGCCGACAGCCCGCATATGCATATCGGGAGCAATGAAGGATTCGATGAACGGTCCACCACCCGGGTGTTTGCCGTGACGCGACATCTGCTGGATCAGTACCTTGCCGCCGGGCCGCACGTTGCGGAACAGGGTGGAGGTGTAGGTGGCGTAGTTTTCTTCACCGACATGCTCGCCCATCTCCAACGATGCCACCGCGTCGTAGGGTCCGTCGCGAACATCGCGGTAGTCCTGCAACCGGATCTCTACCCGGTCCTGCAGGCCACGTTCCTTGATGCGCTGATCGATAAAAGCCTTCTGTTCCCTGGAAATGGTCACACCGGTGACTTTGGCACCGAAGTGCTCGGCGGCGAAAAGACTCAGCGAACCCCATCCGCAGCCGACATCGAGGAAACGCTGCCCGGGCATGGTATCCAGTCCGATCTTGCGGCAAACCTGGTCCAGCTTGTCCCGCTGGGCGTCCTCCAGCGTGTAATCCTGATCATCGGAGCGCCAATAGCCGCAGGAGTAGGCCATGTGATCATCAAGGATCAGTTCGTAGAAGGCATTCGACAGGTCGTAATGGTGGCTGATTGCCTCGCGATCACGGAGCAGGCTATGCAGGCGGCCCTTGATCTTCGCCTGCGACGCCGGTGCCGGGAGCGGCGGTCCGAAGACCCCCAGCTCGCGGGCCAGCTTGGTCAACTGCAACACCAGCGCGGGAGTGAGCTTCGGCATCGACAGATCACGCGACGCCACCACCTTCCACAGATGGGTCAGCGCTGCTTCGAGGGAGCCTGGCACATCGATCTCTCCGGTCACATAGGCCTGGGCCGCACCCAACTCCCCCGGGCTCCAGAGCAACCGCCGCAGCGCATTGGCGCTGTTGATCTGCACCTCTGGCTGGTCCTCCGGCCCGGCAGTACTGCCGTCCCAGGCCCGCAAATGGACGGGCAACTCGCCGCCGACAATGGGTTCGAGGATCCGCGCGAGCTTTCCGGCAATGTCCTTATCGATGCTGGCGGCCTGCAATGTGGCGTCTGGCTGAGTCAAGGGAATGCTCCTGATGGTTATGGCCGGCGGTCGAAGATGAGCTGTTGCACATCGAGGTAACCGGACTGAAAACCGGCCCTCGAATAGCACAGGTAGAACTGCCACATCCGCTGGAAGACCTGGTCAAAGCCCAGCTCCGAGACGTCATCGGTGTGGGCGAGGAACCGCTCTTCCCACAGCCGAAGGGTCTGCGCGTAGTGGTCGCCCATGGAGAGCCGCTCCCGTACCCGAAGGCTGGTGTAGCGGTCGGTGATGTCCTCGATCGCCCGCACCGATGGGATGAAGCCTCCGGGGAAGATGTACTTGTGGATCCAGGTGTAGGACCGGCGGGTCACCATCATCCGCTCGTGCGGCATGGTGATCGCCTGAATAGCCACCCGGCCGTCCGGGGCCAGCAGCCGGTCAATGGTCTGGAAGTACACGCCCCAGTACTCGTAGCCCACAGCCTCGATCATTTCTACCGACACGATCGCATCGAACTGGCCTTCGACGGCACGGTAATCCTTCAGCTCCACGGTCACCTGATCGGAGAGGCCGGCGTCGGCAATGCGACGTTCGGCCAGTCCCTTCTGCTCACTCGACAGGGTTACCGAGACTACGGTGGCGCCGCGGCGTGCCGCACGGATGGCCAGCTCACCCCAGCCGGTGCCGATTTCCAGCACGCGGGTGCCTTCCCTGACATCGGCCTGGTCCAGCAGGCGGTCGACCTTGCGTTGCTGGGCTTCAGGAAGGTCATCCCACCGGGCGTCCAGCAGCTGCGGACCGTTGGCGTCAAACAGTGCACTGGAATAGGACATGGTGTCGTCCAGGAACAACTTGAACAGGTCATTGGACAGGTCATAGTGCCGGGAAATGTTTGACCGGGTGTTGACCTTGGTGTTGCGCTCCTTGCGGGGCGGCTTCGGCAGGTACAGGCCACGGAGCTTCTGCAGCGGCACCGGGACCAGGTGCGCCGCCTGCGCGGCGAACACCTGCATCACCTCGGTGAGGTCCGACGCCGTCCAGTCCTGCGCCATGTAGGCCTCACCCAGACCGATCAGACCATTGTCGCCCAGGCGGGCAAAAAAGTCGGCGGGCCGGTGGATGCGCATCTCGGGACGTGGACCGCCGCCTGGAGCGCCGAGCACCGTACCGTCGTCGTACACCACCCTCAGTTGCAGGCGGTTCACTGCGGCAGCGAAGATTTTCTCGGCGAGGGCTGCAGCAACCTTGTTCCTCGGACCCGATGGAACGTTGGCGATACCGGGCCAATACTCCGGGTCAGCGTTAGCCTCGGAACGAACAAGGGTACTCATCGAACTGCCTCCTGTGATTCATGGTGTGGTCGGGTGCGCACCGGCAAACGACGCATCCAGAGTTTAACTCCCTGCCACCGGATCTGCGCAGCTGCGCGCAGGGGTGCAACAGGGATGGATGTGATCATCCGAACAACATTTCGGGTGGTGGCCGGCAACCGGTGCCCTGCCATTGTGGCGATGAAAGGGGCCTGGCCGTCCCTGTGCAGGGTGATTGTAACCTTGAGACGTTCCGCCGGCTCCGGAACCCGCATTTCATAATTTCCTGAAACGTCGTTAAACGGCGACACATAGAACGCTTTCCCGGTTGTTGCCCGGCCGGACTCATCGGGGTTCAGCAGGTAGCAGTGACGCTCCCCATAGGTGTTGTGCACCTCGGCGATGACCGCGGCCAGCGACCCGTCGGTGCGATGGCACCAGAACAGGCTCAACGGGTTGAAAACGTGACCGAGCACCCGTCCGCTGGCCAGCATGGTTACCCGGCCGCCGTCGTCGTCGATGCCCTGGGTCGCCAGGTAGGTCGCCACGTTGGACCGGATGGACTGCTCCGGGTCCCCCAGGTGGTCGGCTGCCGAAAATACCGCGAATGGCCTGAGCACGCGCGGGAGCACCGGCAGATCAGCCAGGTCCACGAACCAGCTGTAGCTGCGGTACGTGAACTCGTTCTGTAACGGCGTCCGGCGGATGTGTCGGATCGTCGTCGGGTACAGGGCCGCGGTCATGACGGAGCGTCCTCCAGCGCCGCGTCGAGTCGCTCGGCGTCCCAGGATCCCCCCAGGCGTTCGGCCGCGCGCAGCCCGGACAGGGCGCCATCCTCATGGAACCCCCAGCCGTGGTAGGCCCCGGCGAAGGCGATGCGGTCGTCGCTGAGCTCGGTCAACCGGCGCTGGGCGGCCAACGACGACGGCGTGTACTGGGGGTGTTCGTAGGTCATGGAACGCAGCACTGAGGCCGGGGCTATCTCGTCACCCTCACCCAGGCTGACCAGGAACCGGTGGTCGGTCCGGCCTTCGAGCCGCTGCAGCCTGGTGAGGTCGTACGTCACCAGCACACGGTCGGGGCTGGCGTCGCAGGACGGCAACCGATAGTTCCACGACGACCGCGCGGCGTCGGTGCGCGGCAGCACCGATTCATCGGTGTGGAACAGGGTGTGATTGGTGGAGTAGGGCATGTCGCCAAGCACTTCGGCCGCCAGCGGATCGGGGTCCCCCAACATGGCGAGCGCCTGATGCGGGTGGGTGGCGATGACTACGGCATCGTAGGTTTCGGTGGCCTGGTGCGCAGCATCGCCTAGCACCGTGACGACGACGCCGTCCCCCACCTTGCTCACATCGGTCACCGGCGAACCGAGCCGCACGTCCTCGATGTGTTCCAGCACCCGGGTCACGTATTCCCCCGACCCGCCAGTGACCGTGCGCCACTGGGGTGATTCTTTGATGGTGAGCATCCCGTGGTGGGACATGAAGGAGAACAGGTACCGCGCGGGGTAGGCGAGCGCCGTCGCCGGGTCGCAGGACCACACGGCCGAGACGACCGGGGTCATGAAGTGGGACGTGAAGTACTCGCTGAATTGTCCCTTGGCGAGAAACTCCCCGAGGGTCATGCCGTCGTCGACGGTTGGGCTGTCGGTGTGTCCCTCATACCCGCCGGTGTCCTTCAGCAGGGCGCGGGCGTCGCGCTGGAAGCGCAGTACTTCGAGCAGCATCTTGAGGTATTTCCCGCGGCGGAGCACTCCCCGCTGGGCGAACACCCCGCGGCGGCCCTTCGCTCCGGCGTATTCGAGGCCGCAGCCATCACACCGCACCGACATGGTCATGTCAGAGTCCTGCGTGGGAACCCCCAGCTCCCCGAAGAGTCGCAGCAAGGTGGGATAGGTCCTGTCGTTGTGGACGATAAACCCGGTGTCCACCCCCGAGGTGGTGCCATCGGACATCGGCATCTGGTGGGTGTGGGCGTGCCCGCCCGCACGGTGGTCGGCCTCGTACAGTGTGACCGAATGGTGACGGCTCAGCACGTAGGCCGCGGTCAGCCCGGCGACACCACTGCCGACAACGGCGATCCTGCGCCGTGCGCGGAACCCGCTACGGTCGGCCCCGAGGGGGTCAGGGTCATGCTGATAGTCGGTCATCTGCGCTCCTCCGCGTGGGTCGTGGGACTTCGCCGCCGGCCGGTTGGGCCGGTCAACTCGCCACTACAGGCCTCCTAGAAGGAAAACGCCTGTTGTAAATATAGTTTGGTAAGTGTTCGGAGACGGACGATTTCCGGATTGGTGCAATGGATCAGCCCAGACGGCAGGGATAAAGCGTCAGCTGACGAAAGGATTGCCGTGGTTAACCCAGTGCATTTGCGCACTCTTCTGGAGGTCATTCGCCTCGGATCCTTTACTGCTGCTGCGTCCCGGTTGGGGTATACGGCGTCGGCCGTGTCGCAGCAAATGTCAGCCCTGGAGCGGGACACCGGTGCCACCCTGTTCGAACGGTCGGCGCGGAGCGCGATACCCACCGAGGCGGCGGTGGTCATGGCACGTCACGCCGCGAAGGTTCTCACCGATATTGACGCCCTGCTGGCGTCCACCGCGCGTGCCGAGGCGGAGTCCACCCAGGAGCTTCGGTTGGGGATCTTTCCGAGCCTGGCGACCTATGCCCTGCCGCGGCTGCTGGGAACCCCTGAGTGGCGACGCCTGGGGATCAGTCTGAAGGTGTACGTGGCCGAACCCGGCCAGACCATCCAGGGTTTGCGGGCCGGCGGCGAGCTCGATTTGGCGTTGGTGTTCCAGGTGGGCCAGGGTGGGCTGGCATGGCCGTCATCGGTCAGCCGGCAGTGGATCGGGGACGACAATTTCCGGGTCGTGCTACCCGCGGCCTGGGGCATTCAGCCGGGGGCGGCCGTGAGCGCCGACCAGCTGTCCGACATGCCCTGGATCATGCACCACCCGGGAACCGCTGATGCCACGGTGATTGGGCGGCTCTTTGCCAGCTGCAACCTGCACCCCCGGGTGGTGGCGTATTGCGACGATTTCAATGCCAGCCTCGAGCTGGCAGCGGCCGGGCTCGGCGCCGCGCTGGTTCCTGAACTAGCGATGACGCACGGCCCGGCCGGTGTGGTGGCTCTTGATGTCCCGGAGATTCGTCTCGCGCGGAGCATTTTCGCGCTGCAGATCGGTGACAAGCAGACCACCAGGGTGAGGCTTTTCATGGACCAGCTGGCAGGCATCCTCAAGGCACAGAGCATCGAGCCGATCCGCCGCTAGAGCTGGGCCCGCACCCGGGCCGCAGCGTTGACCAGATTCCGCAGCGACTCAATGGTCTCGGCGTAACCCCGGGTTTTCAGCCCACAGTCCGGGTTCACCCAGATCTGGCGGGCTGGCAGCTGCCGAACCGCCTTCTCGACGAGTGCTACCACCTCCTCCTCGTCGGGGACCCGGGGCGAATGAATGTCGTAGACACCCGGGCCCACTCCCCGGGCGAACTGCTGCTCCTGCAGGTCGTGGACCACTTCCATCCGTGAGCGGGCGGCCTCGATGGAGGTGACATCGGCATCCAGCCCATCGATTGCGTCGATGATGGCGCCGAACTCCGAATAGCAGAGGTGGGTGTGGATCTGCGTAGCCGGTGTTGCCCCCGCCGTCGCCAGCCGGAACGACGCCACCGACCAGGCGAGGTAGTCCGGCTGCAGCGCCTTCCGCAGCGGCAGCAGCTCCCGCAACGCTGGTTCATCGACCTGGATGACACGGATACCGGCGCGCTCCAGATCGCTCACCTCGTCCCTGAGGGCGAGTGCCACCTGGTTGGCGGTCTCCCCCAGCGGCTGGTCATCCCGCACAAACGACCACGCCAGGATGGTGACCGGTCCGGTGAGCATCCCTTTCACCGGCTTCTCAGTGAGTGACTGGGCGTACTCTGCCCATCGCACGGTGATGGCCTCCGGACGGCTCACATCGCCCCAGAGGATGGACGGCCGGGTGCACCGTGAACCGTAGGACTGCACCCACCCGTTCACTGTGACATCGAACCCGTCCAGGTTTTCGGCGAAGTACTGCACCATGTCGTTCCGCTCCGGTTCGCCGTGGACGAGGACGTCGAACCCCAGGTCCTCCTGCAACGCGACCACCCGGGAAATTTCTTCCTTCATCAGGGTGGTGTACTGCTCGGCGTTGAGGTCGCCCCGGAGGAACCGGGCCCGGGCCGAGCGCACCTCGGCTGTCTGCGGAAACGATCCGATCGTGGTGGTCGGTAGCGCCGGCAACTGCAGGGCTGTTTCCTGCGCGGCCGTCCGCTCCTGATAGGCGACGCGGGTGAAGTCCGACGGCGTGAGCGACCCGAGGCGGTCCCTCAC
Source organism: Arthrobacter sp. TB 23 (assembly GCF_000294595.1). NCBI lineage: Bacteria > Bacillati > Actinomycetota > Actinomycetes > Micrococcales > Micrococcaceae > Arthrobacter > Arthrobacter sp. TB 23. The sequence continues at coordinate 47,770 of NZ_ALPM01000056.1, forward strand.
CTCGCTGCGGATCACCCCTTCGGCAGCAGCGCGGGAGGCACGCACAGCCGACGCTTCAGCTATTGCCGCGTCGATGGATCCCGCCGGTGAGTTATCGACCAGCCGGGACAGGGTGACGACCTCCTCCACCTTCTGATCAGCGAAGGCCAGCCACGTCCGCAGCTCGCGATTCAGCTGCGGTTCGTCCTCGACACTGTGCGGCACATGCTGCAGCGACGTCGACGTGGCGACGCTCACTCGGGTTACCGTCGCAGCGAGGGTGGACAGTGTTGTGGCCGCTCGCGCCAGATCGGCCTTCCAGATGTTGTGGCCGTCCACCACTCCGGCGACCAGGGTGGTATCCCCCAGGGCGGCAAGGTCGGCTGCAGCGGGCAGCTCGCCTTTGACCAGGTCGAGGTGGAGCGCGTCGATCCCAGTACCCCCGAGGATGGGCAGTAGACCGCCCAGCGAGCCGTACTGGGTGGTGACGAGCACCGCGGGTCGTACCTTCGCAGCGGTGAGGAAACGGTAGGCCCGTTCGACGGCGCCAGCCACCTCGGAGGCGAGAACCGCCTGGTCTGCCACCAGGGCAGGCTCTTCCAGTTGCACCCACTGCGCGCCCGCTTCGGCCAGCTGTTCGAGCAACTGAATGTACAGCGGCAGGAGGTCATCGAGACGACTGAGCGGGTCGAACCCTGCAGGCGCTTCATCGGCTGCCTTGCTCAGCAGCAGGAACGTGACCGGACCGATTATGGTCGGGCGGACGGTCAGACCCTGTTCGGCCGCCTCCGCGACGTTGCGGAGTATCCAGTTGTTGGCGAGCGTGAAGCGGGTGTCTGGCCCGATTTCGGGAACCAGGTAGTGGTAGTTGGTGTCGAACCACTTGGTCATTTCCAGAGGCTGCCGTCCGGCGTCGCCACGCGCCAGGGTGAAGTAGGCGTCCAGGCCGAGCTGGCCGCCGTCGTCGTAGAGGTCCTGGAACCGGTCGGGAACGGCGCCGAAGGTCGCGGCCGTGTCCAGCACCTGGTCGTAGAGGGAGAATGACGCGGGGATCGCCGACGTGGATTCCCCCAGGCCGAGGCCGGCGAGGTGCCTGTAACTGTTCAGCCGGAGGTGCCGCGTGGTGTCATCCAACTGGGGGGCCGTACTCGTTCCCGCCCAGTAGGCTTCGACTGCTTTTTTGAGTTCGCGGCGGGGACCAATACGGGGGTAGCCGACGATGGTGGCTGCGGGGAATGCTTTGCTCATGAGTTGGGTCCTTCGGGAGTGGGAGGGATCAGGCGGATCGGCTGAGACCTGGTGCCGGGGGGCGGCTGAGCTCGAGCCGGTCCAGGACGTCAAGTGCCGCCGCATGTTCGTTGAAGGTGTAGATGTGGAGGCCCGGGGCGCCGTCGTCGAGCGCCGCATGGGCGAGGTCCACGGTGGCCTGAACGCCGATGCGGCGCCGCGCGGCGTCGTCGTCGGCGTTCATCAGCCGGTCCCTGAGCGTGGCGTCAACCTCGATACCCGCGAGCTCGCTGAGACGCTCCAGCCGCTGCACGCTGGTGAAGGGGATGACACCGGGAATGATGGGAATCTCCACCCCGGCTCTGCGGGCGGTACGCAGGAGCCGACGGTAGTGATCGGGAGCGAAATACACCTGGGTGATCGCGAAGTCGGCGCCAGCGGACTGCTTGGCCAGCAGCACCTCGATGTCATGTTCGAGACTGGGCGATTCAGGGTGTTTGGTGGAGTAAGCGGCTACCCCGACGGCGACCTTCCCCGCACACAGGTGGGCTNNNCTGTCAGCTGACGCTCCACCCGCCGGATCAGCTCTACCAGCTCGCTGGCATAGTGCAGCTCCCCTGCTGACAGTGACATGCCCTGGGGCCGGTCACCCCGCAATGCGAGGATGCCGCGCACCCCACGGGAGATCAATTCATCGATCAGCCCCATGAGGTAGTCGCATGAATTACCCACGCAGGTCAGGTGGGCCAGGGGCTTCAGGGTGGTCTCATCGAGTAGCCGCATGAGCAGACCGATGGCCGTGTCACGGTTGGAGCCGGACGCCCCGTAGGTGACGGACACGAAGTCGGGGCGGGTACCCTCAAGGGCTCTGATCGTCCGCCAAAGAGCCGCTTCTGCGCTGGCGGACCGGGGCGGGAAAAGTTCGTAGGACAGAGCGGGGTAGCTCTGCGGGGGCGAATGCGCGAAAGACATTTGTGTCCTTGTCGATAGGTCACTGCTGAAACGGTAGGCATCAGTTGAGTGAATAACCAGGAGGGACGCAGAGCTGAGTTCAGGCGTGGCGTAGCCGCACACCGCTTGAACTTCTGCGAACAAATGTCAGGCCCACATGGAGGCACCCACACTCTCCGCCGGAGAGTCGCTGACCCGTTACTGAAGTAACTTGAGGGCTACGCTACGCCGTCGACCCGGTGGCATCAAGTATCGGCCGCGTAATACTGCGTCATTGGATGTATTCGGCATTGCTGGGAGAATAGCAAGCATGCTGAAAAAACCATCCGGTGCACGCCTGCTAACCCAAATGGGTGGGCTGGTCCGACACAGGCGGATACTGCTGGCCGTCAAGGCCGCGCTCGCCGCGTCAATTGCCTGGCTGATCGCTCTGCAGGTTCCGGGAGTCGCTGCGGAGTATCCGTACTACGCACCGCTCGGCGCCGTGGCCTGCATGTATCCGACCATCTCGGGTTCAGCCAAACAGGGATTCCAGATCCTTATCGGGCTGGCCATCGGGTTCGCCCTGGCGTTCCCTATCATTTTCCTGGGCGATCGCTCGGTGTTCTCCATCGCGCTGGTGGTTGGTTTTGGGGTGCTGGCCGGTGGTCTGCCGCGCATCGGTGCAGGCCGGGACTGGATTCCCATTGCCGCCCTGTTTGTGCTCCTGCTCGGCGGCGACGATCCCGATGGTTACTCGTTCGGGTATCTGGTGCAGATGCTGGTGGGCGTGACCGTTGGGCTAATCGTGAACATCGTCATTGTCCCGCCCCTGCATCTCACTGGTGTGATCACTGGACTCGACGACCTCAGGTCGGCGCTGTCCCTGCAGCTCAAGGACATGGGTGAGGCGTTGCGGGAACAATGGCCCCCCGAGCACGAGGAATGGGCCGACCGGCAGACCAAACTCACCACGTTCAGCCAGGAGGTGCGTACAGCGGTTCAACTGGCTGATTCGAGCCGCCACGGGAACATCCGTCAGTACCGTCACAAAAGGGACCTCGCTGCAGATTTCCACTCCCTGCAGTCGATGGAGCGAATCACTTTTTATGTGGAGGACATGACCGAGTTGCTCGCCGACGTCATCTGGCGATCACCGGAGACCACCCCGCTGCCCAAGCCCCTGGGACCGCCGCTCGCCCACGCACTTAACCTGACCGCCGCCGCTGTTGAAGAGTGGGACACCACAGCCGATTCGATGACCGATGCAGAAGCGGCGGTGGAAGACCTGATGGGGCACGTCAAACACGTCTCGCCGGATGATCGCATCGAAGCCACGGCTTCGATGGGCATGTCCCTAAGGCGCATCCTGCTGACCATCCACGCTGACGCTGGCCCCCAGGACCAGGAGGGAATTACTCTGCCGGCTCCTGAAACGAATGATCAATGATGCCAAGATCAGCGAGCTGCGCCGACATTCCAGCGCCATCCGGTGCATACACCCACGGAATATTCGGCGTCCGCGATGACGGTTTCGCGTTCGATCGGCCACCGGCCAGGACCGCCTCACCCATGGTGAGCTGGCGGATGGCGACCGCGCGCACATTCTGCGGGTAGTGGTCCGCGAAGTCGGCGTAAATTTCTTCATCATGCTGCCCGTTGTCACCGATGAGGAGCCACTTAATGTCGGGGAATTCGCCTGCGAGCCGTTTCAGAGAGCTGCGTTTATGCTCGGGTCCGCTGCGGAACCACCGGTCCCGGGTCGGACCCCAATCGGTGAGCAGTTTCGGACCCGCTGGATAGAGGTTCCGGGAGAGAAACCGGGTCAGCGCGGGAGCAACATTCCATGCTCCGGTGGACAGGTAGAGCACGGGAGCACCGGGAGTCTCCTGGGTGATCCGTTCGAGCAGGACTGCCATGCCGGGCGTCGCCGCCCTGGCGTGCTCGTCCAGAACGAACGTGTTCCAGGCCGCCAGGAAGGGCCTGGGCAGGGCTGTGACCATCACCGTGTCGTCAATATCAGACACCACCCCGAAGGTGGTGCCGGACTCGATAATCCGCACCGGCGACTCAACCAGGTTGTCATCGGCGGACCGCAACTTGATGGTGTGCCACCCGGGGGCAAGCTGCGCATCTATGCGCGCATCGACGATGCCGCCACGGTCGGCGGTCACCTCATGGATTTCCCCGTCAATCTCAACTGTGACCTTCGCGTAGCGCACCGGCGCGCTGGTGAAGTTGCGCCAGCCACGGATGCCCTCCTTGATGGTCTTCAGCACTTCGCCGCCCTTGATGGGCGCCATCTCTACTGGATCGGCAAGAACCACACGGGCGAGCACCCGAATCCAGGTTGCTGAGCCATAGCCGGTGTAGGGAATGATGGTCTCCACATGCCCACGCTTGATGGCGACATTGGTCTGGACCGAATGCCAGGCGTCGTCGATCCTCAATCCGAGGTGGGTACGTTCCTTGACGCCGTCGCGCTGCGGGTCGGGCTGACTTGATGGGGTGCTCGATGACATGCCACTAGTCTTTCACGCCGGCGTACCCATCTTCGTTCAGTAGGGTGGTGCAATGATCGAGACGTGGTGGTACCAGCTCCTGGGCGGATTCACCCGGGCCGCGCCCCCGGAGATCACCGGTGTTGAGCTGCTCATCATGGTAATCGCTGCCGCGCTTCTCTCACTCCCCCGGGCAACCTGGCGGTATTTCGGCTTGTTCACCACCATCGTGCATGAACTCGGCCATGCGTTCGCCGCCCTCATGACGGGTCGTGTCCTCAAAGGAATCACCCTCACCATGGACCATGCGGGCACGACGACGACGATCGGCCGGCCGGGGTGGCGGTCCGCCTGGTCCGGCTTCTGGGGGTATCCGACGCCGGCTGCACTCGGGGCGGCCCTGACCTGGGCCGGGGTGAACGGCTGGGGTCCGGCGGCCCTGTCGACCGGCGCATTGATCCTCCTGGCGGCCCTGGCGTTCATCCGCAATGCTGGCGGTGTACTGATTCTTCTGGTGACAGTCAGTCTTTCGATGGTGCTGGTCCTGGCAGTGCCTGAGGAACTGACCGGGCACGTGGTGGTTGCCCTTGGTCTGGCCTTGCTGGTTGGTTCGGTCCGTGATCTTGGCAAGGTGCTCGCGGTCCATCTGCGACGGCGTCGGGAGCTCCAGTCCTCCGATGCTTACCTGCTCTATCGCAGCACCGGCGTCCCATCGCCGGTTTGGCTGCTGTTGTTCGCGGCTGTCATTGCCGGATCGCTCGTCGCTGCATGGATTTCACTCTCGGGGGAGATGGGTCCAGGAATCGCCTAGCATCATCAGCTTGTTCGCGGCCCGGCTGGCTGCTTCTCCGCAATTTTTCCGCTGTATCGGGTGGGATATACGTAAGATGACCGAATTGGGGCTACCGTAGGGATGCCACACTGATCGTGGCGCGGGCGCGTGGTGCGCTCCTCAACAGATTCGGGAGCATCTCGGTGATATTTCGGTGGGGGAAGTCTGTTCTCGCTGCATTTCCGCGTGGTTCGCGACTCCCTGATCCCGCATGGAACTCCCGACACCGGTTAATCGTCCTTTTCGCGCTGGTGGCATCCGGGATGGTCACCGTATTCGCCCTCGGTCTGGGGACCTCCCCGTGGATGGCTTTATCGCTCGGGGTTCCGCCGGTGGCTGTGGCCCTGGTGGCGTGGAAGGCTCCCATCGGTCGGAGGTTCAGTGCGTCGCTGAGCTCCGCCTCCCTAATGCTGATCGCCGCCCTCGTGGTGCATATCAGTGGCACCATCGAAGCCCATTTTCTGTTTTTCATTCTGGTCCCGGTGGTCGCCCTCTACGAGGATTGGGCCCCGCTGGCGACAGCATCTCTTCTGGTTCTCGGTTATCACGCCTTCATGGGTCTGCATTCCCCTACCGCGGTTTACAACCACCAGGCTGCCACCGACAGCCCGGTGGCATGGTCCCTGATTCACAGCGCGTTATTTCTGGCCATGTGCGTCACCAGCATTGTGCACTGGACCATCCATGAGCGCGCCAGACGCGAAGAGAATACTCTCCTGGATCGCCTCGCCGACCAGGCCCTCCATGACCCCCTGACGGGCCTTGCCAACCGAACTCTCCTTCACGATCGACTCAACCAGGCTCTCAGCCTGAGCCAGCGGACCGGGGCGTCGGTCATGGTGATCGCAGTCGACATAGACGGTTTCAAACCAGTCAACGATTCCTATGGGCATGCCACCGGAGATGCTCTCCTGGTCGAGCTCGCGCAGCGATTGGGGTCCTGCATCAGGGCCGGCGACACTGCAGCGCGCAACGGTGGCGACGAATTCACCCTGCTCCTCCCTGGCACTACCAGGGAGGAGGCCCCGGGTATGGCCGGGCGCATCCTCGCCGCCGTCAGTCCACCCTTCAGCCTGCCCGGCGTCGAGCTGGAAATGAGCGTCAGCGTTGGCCTTGCTGTCAGCTCAACGGGCACGGAGGGCGAAGCGCTCCTGCAGGAGGCGGACCAGGCGATGTATTCGGCGAAGCACAATGGGCGGGGTGGCTACGTCATCTTTGACAGGTCCCTCGTGCCGGGAACGCTCGGCACGATGACTGTCCACCCTGACCAGGCCCGCGGCTGGGTGGCATACACCCAGTCGCTCCGCGCCGAAATTGCTTCAGCCAAAGACCTTGGGCGGATTCCCGAGCAATCCCGCGGCCCGGAGACGGTCCGCCGTACCCTGGAATCGATCATTGCCGCAATCGACCAGTTGCCGCATGGTCCGCAGACAGCGAAGTTGCCGTTACCCGAACGAAACGCTCTCGAGGAGTTTGTCTTCCACCATGACCTGGTGCAGCACTGGGCCGACACCCTGCTGGCTGACTCAATCATTCAGGTTGAGCGGTCGGCGGAGGCCAACCTTTTCTGGCTTGCGCTACGGAGGTCAGCGATGAAGGACCACGGGGACCCCGGGAACAGCCCGGAGTCCGACGGGGACAACGTCCCCGTGGCAGCTACTTAGCGCTGACCGTGACTACCGGCTTGACCGGCGGCTTGGGTGCGTTCACTTGCAGACCGACCGTTGCCGTCTGACCCTTTCGCAGGGTTTTGGTCCAGTCCGAGCCGACACAGGTCACCGATTTCCTGGTCACCGACGTGCACTTCATCCCCCAGGAGTTGGCAACACTGATGACGTTGGGGTCGGTGAACGTCACCGACCACGAGTTCACGGCCCTGGAAGCACTGACCGATATCTGGGCGACATATCCCCCGTTCCACGAACTCTGCAACGACCACTTGGCGGCAACCGCGCTCGATCCTGTTCCCGGAACCGGGGTAGCCGTCTTGCTGGGTGTAGGGGCAGGGGCCGGCTTCGACGTTGGCGCAGGCGCGGCCGACTGGGTAGGTGTGGGCACCGCCACGGGCCGAAGGATGGGCTTCAGCGCGGCAAGTTTGGCGGTTTCCGGGGTACGCCAATCCGACTTTAGTAGTCCGCCAGTGTCGGAACTGTTGGGATTGAACGACCAGTAGGCGAAGCTTGTTCCGTTCGCTGCCAAATAGCTCACGAGCTTACCCATCCACTGCTTGTCAGAGGTGGTTTCCAATTTTGAACCGAATTCTCCGACCAGGACAGGCGCTATCCCGTTCTTGGAAATATAGCCCCAGTTGGCGTCCCAAATTCCCGGCAGATTCGCGGGGTAATTGGATGCCGAGAACCATTTTTGCGGATATACCGATGCCGGGTAATCGTGCGGTGAATAGACCACCTGGTTGGGTACCGTCAGCTTTACGGGTTTCTTGGCCACATCTGCGAGGCCGCCGCCCCACCAGGTCCAGGAGCCGTTGCCCTGGGCCTCGACGCCTTCAACGATGATCAGGAGCTTGGAGTTCACTGTTTGAACTGCCTTGCCAGCGCGGGTCGCGGCAGCGTGCCAGTCATGTGCGGGGTTCGAGCCGCCCCAACGTGCTACGCCGTGGGGCTCGTTGTGAAGGTCGAAGCCGATCACTGTGGGTTCGTTTTTGTACCGGGTGGCGAGCTTCTTCCAGTCGGCGATCCACTGCGCCTCGCTGTACTGGGGGGTGTACCAAAGCTCTGACTGAGCGGCCGAGGACGGGCGGTGTCGGTCAAGAATGACGTTTAGTCCCAAAGCCTTGGACTTGGCGATGAAAAGGTCCATCACCTGCTGTGGGGTCTTTTTCGCCAACTCCGGGTTGGCGTAGAAGTTGGTGTCAGAGCTGACTTTGCCGGTGGTGATGCACTGGTTGGAGTACGGCAGTCGAATGGTGTTGAAGCCCATCGACTTTATCTGCCGGAGCCCGTCATTGAGATTGATGGTCCACAGTCCGTGGGGGACGCAGTCGGGCGTCTCCAGGCCAAACCAATTGGCCGCCCTGATGACATAGGGCTTGTTTGCCGCGTCGCGAATTGTTCCGCCGTCAGTGTGCAGCCACCCCGCGCCCTTAGTGGACACATTTGCCGCGTGAACAACGTTCAAAGCTTCGGGAGCCGAAGCAGGCGGGACACCCCCGCAGCCTGCCAACGCAAGCATCACTGCCGCCATCGTTGCCGTAGCCGCCAGGAAACGCCCACGGAATCCCGCCCGAGTGCCGGAATGTTCAGCCATAAAATTCAGTTCCTTCTAAATGAGACCAGCTATTCCGGCAATAATCTCTCTGAGAATACGCTAGAAACGCTTCCGCCTGCCCGCAGGTTCGGGCACCCTGCGGAGACGTTGCCGTGGGTCACAGGGTATTCTTGATGCTGACGAAAGGGGCGGGGCACAGATGTCCAAAAGTAAGCGGAACGACTCGTCGACCGTCGACCTCCACCCGTGGCCGGTGCCGGTGAATAGCCGAGCCCTGCACATCGCGAAAATGGTCTTGGGTGCGGGGATGATTGTCCTGCTTCTCACCCAGGTGATGCCAGTGAACTTGCTGGGCGGAATGATGAATAACTTCTTCACCATTATTCTTTTACTTTCCTGGGCGGGCCCGGCACGGCGGATGATGCGCCGTTACTCATCGGGCGGGCGGAATAATCCCCCCGCTGAAGAACAGTAATTCGCAACGTTACACACGGACTGCGAGCTTCCCACTCACCGCCCCCTCTTCCAACCGACGCATAGCCTGCGGAGTCTGGTCCAGCGGATAGGTACCGCCAAGCTGCGGAGTGATGACGCCTGCCTCGACCAGGCCTCCCAGCAACTCCAGATCAGCGGAGCGCTCCTTGGCGACAAACATCCTGAGGTTTTGGCTGATAAAGGGAGACATCAGGACTGCCCGTAGCTGGCGCCCGATACCAATCCAGTCGCCAGCGCCTTCACCTCCGATAATGACAGCTGTTCCTTTGGATCTCAGCGCCCCTCGAAGGCGGTGCAGTGAGGAGTTGCCTCCTATGTCCAGGATCAAATCGTAATTCCGTCCCGCATGTGAGTAGTCTTCAGTGGTGTAGTCGACGACCTGGTCTGCCCCCAGGGACCTGACAAAATCCAGCTTCTGAGTGCTACACACCCCGGTGGTCTTGGCCCCGAAATGCTTCGCCAACTGGACGGCATAGCTGCCCACCCCACCTGAGGCGCCGATTACCAGAACTGACTGTCCGGCTTTGACCCGGCCCATCTCCCGCAGGGCCTGCAGCGCTGTCACAGCTGACACGGGAACTATCGAGGCACTCTCGGAGGACACGCCTGGCGGCTTATGCGCGAGCTTGTCCTCCCGGGCCACAGCGTATTCGGCGAACGCACCCGCGCCGATCCCGAACACTTCGTCCCCGATCCGAAACCCCCGGACGCCTGTACCGACGTCGACGACGGTGCCCGCCAACTCCTGACCGGAAACTGGCTGACGGGGTGTGCGCAGTCCGAAGACGAGGCGGAGCAGGTAAGGCTTGCCGGTCATGATGTGCCACGCTCCCCTGTCGAGACCGGCGGAACGCACCTGGACAAGCACCTGGTGAGGTGCCGGTGCAGGGCGCGGAATTTGTTCGAGGGTCAGCACAGAGGCAGCCCCGTACCCCCGCTGCACCATCGCGCGCATCATCGCGCCCTGCGGCAGGTTAACGCTGGTTTGCCTTTTTCTGGTCACCATAGCTGGCTCCATTCAGCAGTTTTCGCGCTTTTCCGATGAAGTACCATCTTGGTCCTCCGCACATAGTACTGAGGACGTGGGGACCATGGAGGAAATTTTCGCCGGCATTCTTGACCTTGTCTTTGAGCCCTCTCGTGAGAGGATCACGGTGTGGCTAACCGACTGATGCTCCTTGACACCGCGTCCCTCTACTTCCGCGCGTTTTACGGATTGCCCGATTCCCTGAGGGCTCCCGACGGAACTCCGGTCAACGCCGTGCGCGGCCTGCTGGATATGATCGCTCGGCTTGTCGCTGACTATGAGCCGACCCACCTGGTCGCTTGCTGGGACGACGATTGGCGCCCCGCCTGGCGGGTCGATCTCATCCCGAGCTACAAGGCCCACCGGATGGTCACCGCGGTGGCCGTCGGCGTCGACATCGAGGAAGTACCGGAAGGGCTGGTGGCCCAGGTGCCAATGATTCGTGACGCCCTGGCCGCCTTCGGAATTACGCTGGTTGGAGCTGCCGAGCACGAGGCCGACGACGTCATCGGCAGTCTGGCAGCCCAGGCCGAGTTCCCCGTGGACATCGTCACCGGTGACCGGGACCTCTTTCAGTTGGTCGACGATAGCCACGACGTTCGGGTGATCTACACCGCCCGTGGCATGAGCAAACTGGAAGTCCTGACTGACGCCACGGTTGTCAGCAAATATAAGGTGCTGCCGGGTCAGTACGCGGATTTCGCTGCATTGCGGGGGGATACTTCCGATGGCCTGCCCGGGGTGCCGGGAATTGGCGATAAGACTGCCGCCAGCCTGCTGCAGGAGTTCGTAGACCTGGACGGAATTGTTGCAGCTGCCAACGACCCTGGTTCCTCCATGTCCGCCTCCATGCGGGCCAAAATTGTCAAGGCAGCCGATTACCTGTCGGTGGCCCCCACAGTGGTCAACGTAGTCCGCGACCTCGACCTCGGGGAATTGAATGCGAGAATCCAGCCCCTCGATGCAGGTCATCTGGACCGGATCGAGCAGTTGACCACTGACTGGAATTTGGGCGGCTCCTCGGGGCGTGCCCTGAAGTCGTTGGGGAACAGCTGACCGGCTCCGCTGCTAGGCCGGCGAGGCGGTAAGCACCACGTTCTTGAACATTGTGAATCCGTTCACCCACCGGGCTTGCCTCTTCAATTTGGCCAGGTGCGGCAGTAAGCTTCCGGCATGGCCATCGCTCGCTATCCCAGTGTCGTCATTGACTGCCCCGATGCGGCGTCCCTCGCAACCTTCTACGGGGCACTGCTCGGGTGGAAAGTGGATGCCGACGACGGTTGGGCGGATATCCGCCCCGACGACGGGAGTAACTGCATCTCATTTCAGCAGGTGGCAGATTACCGACCTCCTGCCTGGCCGGACCAGGGCAGCCCACAGCAGATGCACTTCGACCTGATGGTTGAAAACCTGGACGAAGGCGAGGCTGTGGTCCTCGGCCTCGGCGGCACCAAGGCCGCAGTCCAGCCCGGTGAAACCTTCCGGGTCTTCCTTGATCCGGCGAGCCACCCCTTCTGCCTGTGTGTCGCGTAGACAGCGCCATGCAGATAGGATCCCTGGCTGATATCGAGCTGAACATTCCTGAGCAACTGATCCGCAACGGGTAGGAGCACACCACGAGGCACCAGGACGTTGTATAACGGTTGGCTCACGTAACCAAGTCGTGCTGTCGGTTGGCGCGCCGCATCGGTAGTGTCCAAGCTATCTACCGACCAATCCTTACGAAAGCACAGCCCGTGAAGAAGTTCTCGCCCCTTCTTGCCCTCCCCATCGCAGCCCTGCTCCTTGCCGGCTGCGTTTCCAACACTGAGCCCTCGGCGGAGGTGACCAGTTCAGAGTCGAGCGCCTCCCCCGCCACCACGTCGTCGGCCACCCCCACGCCGACCGCTGAGGGTTCGTCGTCGCCTGCGGAAACTCCTGACGCTCCCGAATCGGCTGGTCCCGTACCGGGCGCCGAACCGTCAACAGCACCGGCGCCCGAACCGACCGAGGACGCTACCAATGTCACAGCGCCGACAGAAGCGCCAATCACCGAAACGTCCGAACCTCCGATTCCCGGGTTGTCGGGTTCTTACGATGACCTCGAACTGGTCTCCACCTGGGATGGGCTACGGGTGGTCCGCCATGTCGGAACCACCTGGAACGTCGTCGGCTCCGGCTATGCACCCGGTGCGGAAATCCAGATGAACTTCGGACCCGCCCAAACCGATTCGTCGCTGATCGGATACCCCCTTGTGTATGCCGACGCCAACGGCAATTACACCTTCCAGATCAGCCTGGCACCAGATCTCGCGCCCGGCGATTACGGCCTCATGGCCATTCCTACGGGTCTTGGTTTCGAGGAGTCGGAGGCAGCCAAGCGGTTTGCCCTCATTGAGGTTGTCTCCACCTGGGCGCCGTAAACCGCCCAGGTGGAGACACCGCCGGCTCCCCTCGGGATGCTACTGCTCCAGCTTGATTGCTTTCCGTAAGCTCAGCGCCCCACCACCCTGCATGACTGCACGTCGGTAGATCTTCTCGCCGACGTGCAGCAAGGCAACGGCTGCCGCCAAGGCGATCACCAGTGATAGGAGTGGCTCCCAGAGAGCCACCGGCGAGTTCAGTACCCGGATCGGCATCGCCACCGATGACACCACGGGGAGGTAGGAAGCCACCACCAGGAGTTGGCCGGAGGCGAACAATCCGACAAAGAGAGCCGCAAAGATCAGGGCCATCACCGGCGTCGAATTATTGTTCAGATCCTCCGGCCTGCTCGCCAGCGACCCGAGAACAGCCCAGATCGCGGCGAGGATCAGAAATCCGAAGAGGAAGAACACCAGGAACCAGCCCGAAGCCGGAATGATACTTCCCACCAGATCGGCTGTGTCAGTCAGGTTCAGGGCCAGCAGGGCAGCACCGCCGTAGAGGGCTAGCTGGACCATGGCCAGGATGGTGTTGCCCAACACCTTGCCGTAGAGCAGTTGGCGGATCGGGATTGCGGTAGCCAGGATTTCCACCACCCGGTTCTGTTTTTCCTCGACCACCGAGTTGGCAATGGCCATGCCGAAGATGATTGATGCCATATAGAACAGGAAGCTGAAGACGAATCCGGCGATCGTAGCGAGCAACTGGTTTTCTTCGCTGCCTTCCAGTAGGGATTGTTCCAGGTCGGCCCCCGATAGCAGCTGCTCCGCCGTGGTTCCTGCCGCAGCGGCGTTCTGGCCCAACACATACTCGTTGAGCGACTCGTCAATCTGCTGGCTGATCCCCGAATCGACCTCGGTCTTTCCCGTGAGCTGCCAGCTACCGTCGGTTTCCCGCAGCAACGCAGCGTCAGCTTCCTCGGCACGTACCAGTTCCACGGCAGCATCCGCGGACGCTGCGACGACGGCGGTGAAGGTGACGTTCCCGTCGTCGGCCTGGCCCGCCTGATCGGCGAGCTCGACGACGGCAGCGGCCGCTGAATCGGACTGCACGGCAACCGTGAAGTCGTCGCCGCGGTTCATCATGAAGGCGTTGAACACAACGCCAGCGACGATCAGCACCAGCGTGACGACCGTGCTGATCGCATAGCTGCGATCCTTCGCCTTGATCATGACCTCACGCAGCGTCACGATCAGCCAGGGCGGTTGGGTTCCTGGTGGCTGCGGTCTGGGCCCCGATGCTGGCGACGGCGCGCCGCCGTCGCGCTCTTTGACTGGCGTTTCGGTGCTCATTGGGAGACCTCCCGGTAGATTTCGCTCAGGCTGGGCCTGATCCGGCTGAATTCGTGCACACTGCCGCGGGTCATCGCTGAGGCGAGCACGCGCTGCGCGGCGTCGTCGTCGTCGAATTCCACCACCGCGTCCTGTCCTGCGACGTCGATGACCCGCACCTCGGCTTCCTCACGCACCCAGCCGGCATCGGGGGTGACCGTCATCCGGTGGCGCCGGGGTGCTTTTGCCCGGAGGTCGTCGCCGGAGCCGGACGCTACGAGGCGCCCTTGCCGCAGGACCACCAGGTTGTCGCACAACCGGTCCACCAGGTCCAACTGGTGGCTGGAGAACAGCACCGGCACTCCGTCGGCTGTCCGGTCGCGCAACAGTTCGACCATCGAGTCGACTGCTACCGGGTCCAGCCCGGAAAACGGCTCATCGAGGATCAGAACCGTGGGCCGGTGAAGCAGCGACGCGGCAATCTGGACGCGCTGCTGGTTCCCGAGGGACAACGATTCGAGTTTGTCCTTGCCGCGGCCGCCGAGCTGAAACCGATCCAGCAGGTCCTGCGCTTGTGCCCGCGCGTCGGAGGCCGTCATCCGATGCAGTTGGCCGAGGTAGACCAGCTGATCGAGAATGGGCTGCTTCGGGTACAGTCCCCGCTCTTCGGGCATGTAACCAAAGGTTGACCGGTCGTCGGCTGTAATGGGTCGGCCGTCCATCAGCACCTGCCCACCATGCGATGTGAGCACCCCCATGATCATCCGCATAGTGGTGGTTTTACCGGCACCGTTGGCGCCAACAAATCCGGTCATCTGACCGGACGGGATGGTGAAGCTGACGTCGTCGACAGCGGTATTCTCACCGAATCGTCGCGTGAGGTTCTGGACCTGCAGCATGTGGTGTCCTCCTGTAGATTTCCCTGGAATCAACCCTAGGCAACGCCCCCGCCCGGGGGATGAGTCAAAAGGCTGAACCTGCTACTCCCCCGGACGGATGAGACCACTTTCGTAGGCGAAGACCACGGCCTGCACCCGGTCCCGAACCTGCACCTTCGCCAGCAACGATGACACATGCGACTTGACGGTGGCCTCCGCCAGAAAGAACCTACCGGCCAGTTCGGCATTGCTGAGACCGGTCGCCAGGCTGGAGAGAATTTCCTTCTCCCGCTGTGTCAGCGAGTCAAGCCGTTTGCGGAGTTCAGCGCTGGGCTGGGCACCGGGGGTGGTCTCCCCCGCAACCTCGAGGGACCTGGCGAAGCGTTCGATCACACGAACGGTCACCTCGGGTGCGAGCAGTGCGTACCCGCCGGCAACCGCCTGCACCGCGGCGATCAAATCGTCAGGATCGGCGTTCTTCAGGAGAAACCCGCTGGCACCACTGCGGATAGCGTCAAAGAGATAGTCATCGCGTTCGAAGGTAGTCAGGATGATGACTTTCCCGCGGCCGGCCCGGGTGATCAGCTCGGTAGCCTGGATGCCATCCATGAGTGGCATCTGCACGTCCATCAGGATCACATCGACCTCGTGCCGGTGGGCGAAATCAACCGCCTCCTGACCGTTGGTGACCTGACCGACCACCTCAATGTCCTCCTCGATGGAGAGCATGGTGGCGAAGCCTGCCCGAACCAGGGCCTGGTCATCGGCAAGCAGAACGCGGATCGAATCCATGGAATGTCTTTCTGGGTTAGTGAACGAGGAACCTGGCACGGACACGCCAGCCGCCTTCGGAGCGTGGTCCAATTTCGGCAGTGCCCCGGTGCAGTGCCACCCGTTCTCGGATGCCCTGCAGACCAAACCCGGACCCTGGCTCGGATTTGGGACGCGGCATCCCATTGTCCACTGTTTCGAGCTCGACCCACCGCTGGTCGCCGACGAGTCCGGTCCGCAGCGTCATCACCGCGGAACCGGCGGTCGAATGGCGCCGCACGTTGGTGAGCGATTCCTGGGCCGTCCGGAATAGCGAAAGGGCCAGTGGTGCCGAAACTCTGGCCAGTGCGCCGGGGATGTCTTCCACCATGCCAAACTTGACGGTCAGCCCAAGCTCCCGATGCTGGCGGGCCAGTGCTTCCAGATCGTCCAGGCCGGGTTCGGGGCGCCGCCCGCCGTCGTCGGTGTCGCCGAGATCGGTGCTCTCGGATCGGAGCACGCCAAGGAGGTTCCGCATATCCGTCACTGCTTGCCGGCTCGCTTGCTCGATGGTGCGCAGTGATTCGACGGCGACCTCCGGCCGCTTCTCGATAACCCGGCGTGCCGCACCCGCCTGAACGCCGATCACCGAGACGTGGTGCGCGACGACGTCGTGCAGTTCACGCGCGATTCGCAGCCGTTCCTCCACCACCGCACGCCTCGCCAGCTCGTCGGCCTGACGGGTGATCTCCGCGGCCTGTTCGGCGAGCTGGGTTCGCTGCAAGGCGTTGCGCCACGAGGTCATTCCGGCCAGGATGGCGCCGCCAAAGTAAGCGAAGTTCACCAGAAAGTTGTAAAGCGCCACCGATGCCAACGGATCGAGGATCCCGCCAACGAAATCAGGGTTGTCTTCACTCTGCGCCAGGACACCGTCGAAGGTGTTGGCCACCGTCAGGGCGAGGATGAGCCACAGGGCCATCGCCGCCACCACCACCGCGATGCCCAGCCACAACATCCGACGGTCCTTGGCCCACGCAATAGCCGAATACAGGGAGGCGAAATACGCCACCTGGTACGAGAGCTGAAGCGACACCAGGGGTGACAGCAGGCTCAGCCCGATGAAGAGGGCTGACATCGCCAGCATCACCAGGACCGGGTATTTGCGCCGGAGCACCAGGGGAACGATCATCAGTGCCAGCACTCCGTGCTGGACCCATACCGGGTGGTTGTCCTCCTCCACCATCCCAAAGCCGCGGGTCAGTTCCAGGGCGAACGCGCTGACCAGCGCGAAGATGACGACGCCGATGACGTCCCTGCGGAGCTCATCCTTTGTGGGACCGGGGCGTTCCCAGTTGTTGTCGTGGTCCCCGACCGTCTGGGATTTCAGCCGGGCGAGGAGGTTCACCGGTCCGGCCTTCCGGGAGCAGGGCGCGCGGGATCCATCATGAGTGCCAGTTTAGTCAGCGGGTGGTGCGCCCCGACTCCCCCGCACGGCCTAGTCCGATCGGATGACCTCCCCCCTCCTCGCTTTGGATCGAGTCAACACATATGGCAGGTTTGGTGCCGGAATGTGGCTATTTGTGTTGACTCGATCCGGGTTGGGGTGGGGCTGGGAAGTGGAACGCTGACCGGTTGTATGATTCCGGTGGGGGATGTCATGGTGGTCCCTTGACCTCGCTCTCAAGGAACTTGTTATGACGTTTGGCCCCAGTCCCCGGCATCCGAAAAGTTCCTGGCTGACTCGATCAATCGCTTCCGCTGCTGCTGCAGCCCTGCTGGCCGGGTCGATCACGGCGCTGCCCGCCTTCGCTGGGCAACAGTCCGACAAAACCGCTGGGGTTGCCGAGGCGCTGACTACGGACACCAATCCCGCAGACCATCCTGCTGACCGCTTCATTGTGAAGTTCGACGGCAACGGCGACGGCACCAGCGAACGGGGTAGGACCTACCAGAACACCGTCAACAGTCTCGGGATACCGGTCACCGAGGTAGGCGTCACCGTCGATGGTGCAACGGTGGTGGAAGCGACAGAGGACCTGACTGCCGAACAATCGGACGGCGTCGTCGCCGCTCTGGAATCGCGCGGGGATGTCGAATACGCCGAGGTCGATGTTTTCATGCAGCCGACGGCGATCGCCCCGGACGATGACCTGTACGACTCCCAGTGGAACCTGTTCGAGGCGGAGGCGGGGATGCGCGTCGATTCGGCCTGGGAGCGGTCAACTGGTGCGGGGGTGACGGTGGCTGTCATTGACACCGGGATTACGGAACATAGCGATTTGGCTGGGAACATCATTCCCGGCTACGACTTCATCACCAGCCCACAGATCGCCGGTGATAATGACGGCCGTGATTCAGACCCGACCGATGAAGGCGACCAGTGCAATTCCGATCCGTCGTCCTGGCACGGAACCCACGTAGCCGGAACGATTGGCGCCGTAGCGAACAACTCCCAGGGCATTGCCGGCGTCGCCTACGACTCACAGATTCAGCCAATCCGCGCTCTTGGAGCCTGCGGTGGGTACACCAGCGATGTTGCTGCCGCCACCCTCTGGGCCGCCGGCGGCAGCGTGCCAGGCCTCCCCCTGAACCCCACCCCGGCGAAAGTCATCAATCTCAGCCTCGGCGGCGCCGGCACCTGCGGGACAACCTTCCAGACCGCCATCAACTACGCAAACAGCCAGAACGCCGTCGTGATAACCGCCGCGGGCAATGAAAACACCTTCGCAAAATACACGACGCCAGCGAACTGCAACAACGTAGTTGTGGTCGGGGCCACCGGTCGTGAGGGAAACAAGGCCAACTACTCGAACCACGGGCCTGAAGTCGATGTAAGCGCTCCCGGCGGCGATGCGTCGACCGGCCGCTCCAGCGCAATCCTGTCCACCCTGAACAGCGGAGCCGGCCCGGAGACCGAAAGCTACGGCTATCTGCAGGGAACCTCGATGGCGACGCCCCATGTGGCGGGCGCCGCGGCGCTGATGCTGTCGGTTGATCCGTCGCTTACCCCGGCGCAGGTCGAGGCACAGCTCAAGGCGACCTCCCGCCCATTCCCTGGAGTTTGCTACACCGGAGGTTGCGGAACAGGGCTGGTTGATGCCGCGGCGGCAGTGAAAGCGGTAGCACCGGCCGTTAACCCGCAGCCATTCAGTGACGTTCCGGAGGGCATGAAGTTCCAGCGGGAAATGTCGTGGATGGCGGCCAGCGGAATAAGCACTGGGTGGACCGAATCCGACGGGGCCCGAGCATACCGGCCTCTGACAGCAGTGAACCGTGACGCGATGGCCGCGTTCATGTACCGCATGGCGGGCAGCCCGGCGTTCACTCCCCCAACAAGATCACCGTTTGCCGATGTGGATACCAGCCAGAAGTTCTATCTGGAGATGGCCTGGCTGGCATCCACCGGCATCAGCACCGACTGGGCTGGACCCAATGGCACAAAAACCTACCGTGCCCTCACCCCAGTGAACCGTGACGCGATGGCCGCGTTCATGTACCGCATGGCGGGCAGCCCGGCGTTCACTCCCCCAACAAGATCACCGTTTGCCGATGTGGATACCAGCCAGAAGTTCTATCTGGAGATGGCCTGGCTGGCATCCACCGGCATCAGCACCGGCTGGGCTGGACCCAATGGCACAAAAACCTACCATGCCCTCACCCCAGTGAACCGTGACGCGATGGCCGCGTTCATGTACCGGTTCTCCGAGGACTACTGAAGTGACTGACCCTGACAGGACCGGTTCCACGACTAGGCGCTCAGCGCCTTCTGCTTGATCAGGGTGTACTCCTCATCGGTGATGGTCCCCGCATCGAGGAGTACCCTCGCCTTATTGATTTCGTCACTGAGACTGACACCGGACACCGACCGGATATACGCGGACTGGGCGTCATGCCGGGCGACTGCCTGCTGTTCGTTCCGAGCCGTCATGCCGTCGCCGCGGGCGATGAGATACACAAGGATCGACAGGAAAGGCAAGAAAATGAGGCCGACCAGCCAGGCTGCCTTATGCCATCCTTTGAGGGTCTTGTCCCGGAAAAGATCAGCGATGACTGAGAACAGAATTGTGACAAAAGCCAGCACCGCGTAGATCCAGAAAAAGAACCAGAAGATGCTCCAAAAACTGTTCCAGAAATCCATAACTACTCCCTAGAGAAGGTGACGCCCGTTGAGCGTCGCATGTTGACTGGCACCGCGAGTGCGTTACCGGGCTAGCATCCGCTGTTTGATGAGCTCGTATTCCTCGGCGCTGATGGTTCCCGCATCGAGGAGAGCGTGGGCCTTGGAAATCTCGTCGCTGATGCTGGGACCGGCGGCCGACCGGATGTACTCGGCTTGCGCCTCCCTGCGTTCGGTGACCAGTCGCTGGCCCCGGTCCGCCATCCCGTCCCCCCGTGTGATCAGGTAGACCAGGATCGAAATGAACGGGACAAACACCAGGAAAACAAGCCATACCGCTTTGAGCCAACCGGACAGGGTCTCGTCGCGAAACAGATCTGCCACAACCGAGAACAACAGGGTCAGGAAGGCGATTACGGCATAGATCCAGATCAGTAGCCAAAAGAAGTCCCAGATTGTTGAAAGGATTTCCACTTTTACTCCTTCAGCGACGTGCGCGGGTTATCAGGACCTGCGGTGGGGTCCCGATGCTTGTACCTCAGCACTGTGCCCCTGCGCAGAGGTAACCACATCACCCGCATTGGATGAACCAACGTTTTCTTCTGCTGCAGGTTGGCCATAAGCCCCTTGCTGCTCTGAGCGGTTCGCCAGCAGATGGGCTACTGAACAGCAAGGTCTCAGCCATGTACACACCCCCACGCACCAACTCTCCTGCTGCTTTCGCGAGCCTCCTGAACTGGTTGCGCCGAACCCGGCCCTTCCCCTACCCGCGGGAGGTGGCTGTCTCCGCCATGGCCCTGTTCTATCTGGTGGGTGGCGTGGCGATGCTCCTCGTCCTGGTTTTCCCCCACCCGAGCACGTTGAATGATCGCCTTCTGATCGGACTGGGAGTGCTCCTCATCGTGATCGGTCTACCCGTCTACAAGCTGCGGCACCGGACTCCGCTGGCGGTTCTGCCGTGGCTGTTGGCTGCTGGCACAGCCGTCATCACCGCGCTGACCGCTACCGGCGGCAGTACTTCGGTGACGGTGTCATTCAGCTTTTTTTACCTCTGGGTGATCATCTTTGCGCTGCTGTTCCTGAATCCGCTGGTGGCCGCCGTGGAGATCAGATTCGCCGCCGTCGCCTACCTCAGCGTCGCAGTGCTCCCCCAGGAGCAATCCACCCACCAGTTGACCGCCTTTGAACCGATCGCACTTTTCACCGTCATTACCACCACCGGTGGTGTCATCATGTGGCTATCCCAGGCCCGTGAACACAGCGAAATAGACCCGCTGACCCTTGTCATGAACCGTCCAGGCCAGGACCGGATCCTTCAAGCGGCTCTGAGCGGGGACGATCCAACTGGCAAGAGGCTGGTCGCGGGACTGATCGACGTCGATCATTTCAAGAGCGTGAACGATCGTCAGGGTCACGCGGCAGGTGACCGGCTATTGGAGGAACTTGCGGGCGCCTGGCAGAGGGTACTGAGATCCGGTGACACCCTGGGGAGGATCGGCGACGACGAGTTTGTCGTCCTATTACCCGGTTGTTCCGCGAGCGAGGCAGACGGCATCCTTGAACGTCTCCGGGCAGCAGCGCTTGATCTGCAGGTGACCTGCTCGGTGGGGGCGGCCCTGTCCGAGAATCGGGACAGCGCGTCGCTGCTCCTCGGCCGGGCCGATACCGCGCTGTATCAGGCGAAGAACCTTGGGCGCAACAGGGTTGCGTGGGCTGTCGCCGGAACCAGGAGCCGGGTGAGCGCCACCATCCCTGTCGAATCTCCATCCGGACCATATACTTGAAGCATGCTGATCACTCGCCTCAACCGAGGCCCACGCACCCGGTTCTCCGCTCTCAAACAGTTTCGACTTGAACTGTGAGCGGCGGTCTCGTCGCCCTGCTGGACGATGTCGCAGCCCTCGCCCGCATAGCGGCTGCCTCGGTGGACGATGTTGCTGCTGGCGCCGCCAAGGCTGGCGCCAAAGCGGCAGGCGTGGTGATCGACGACGCCGCCGTCACCCCGCAGTACATGTCCGGGGCGGACCCGTCCCGCGAACTGCCGATGATCAAGCGAATCTTCTGGGGCTCGCTCCGTAACAAGCTGCTGATCATTCTGCCGGCATTGCTGCTCATCAGTGCCTTCATCCCGTGGATCATCCCATTCATCCTCATGCTGGGCGGCACCTATCTGTGCTTTGAGGGTGCCGAGAAGGTCTGGCACAAGCTCCGCGGGCATCACGATGCGGAAAAGGCGCCGGCGGTGGACCGGGGACCCGAGGCGGAGGCTAAAGTCACCAAGGGTGCCATCACCACCGACTTCATCCTGTCCTGCGAGATTATGGTCATCTCGATGAACGAGGTGGCTGACGAATCGATATGGGCCAGGGCGATTATCCTCGTCGTCGTGGCGATTGCGATCACCGTGATCGTCTACGGAGCCGTCGCTCTGATCGTCAAGATGGACGACATCGGCCTGCATCTGACCACCAAAGACTCCGCTAGCTCCAAGCGATTCGGCGAGGCGCTCGTGAAGGGGATGCCCGCCGTCCTCGCCGCCATCACCTTCATCGGCACAATCGCCATGCTGTGGGTCGGCGGGCACATCATGCTGCAGGGTGTGTATGACCTTGGCTGGCACCTACCGTACGACCTGGTCCATGCCCTTGAGGCCCCGTTCGTCGGGATCGCAGTGGTCGGCGATTTCCTGGCCTGGCTCGTGAACACCCTATGCTCGACCGTCTTGGGACTCGCCTGGGGTCTAATTGTGATGGCAATGCTGCACCCACTGCTCAAGGTGTTGCCGTTCGGCAAAAAAGAGGGCGGACACGAAGAGGGAGACCTCCGCGCCGCAATCGCCGGACATCGGCCAGCCAAACGCGACTCCGAGCCTGCCTCCTAGCGACGACGACGGCCCTGCCGGCACGAGGGTGCCGGAGGCCTCCATTCAGCGCCCTCGCCGGGGGCCAGCTAGCAGCCACCCGACGATGCCACCGAGCACAGTAAGACCAGGAACGAGATTCCACGACAGGCCCTGCAACTCACGTATTATTCCGGGGCTGGCTTCCAGCACCGGTGTGATCAGCGTGTAGCCGACGTATGCCAAGACAAAACCCAGACTGGCTCCGCCCAGCGCTCCCCAAAGCCGCCGACGGTATTCACGCCTGCCCGGTGCCGGTGGATCCTTCATGGCTCTCCTAGGGTCGCTTGTGTCTACGAGTATCGCAGGCTGCGCAACCGAACCGTTAGCATCTTCCGCGACAGGCGCTTCCCTGAGCTGACGCGGACTAATCAGACATTAGCGGGCTAAAAGTAATCCGCTGGAACAACTGATCCTTCCAGTTGTTCCAGCGGATCGTTGGTGGAGCTAAGGAGATTCGAACCCCTGACCCCCTGTTAGGGGATCGAGATTTCTCCTACGTTCCTGTGATGTCCAGTAATGCCCCCTAAGATCTCGTGATTTCCCCGTCAGGACGGGGGTGAACGGGGGAAGAATCCGGTTCAGTGTCAGGCTGTCCACCGTCATCACAATCGGGGGGTTGCTTTAAATGCTTGAACCATTTATTATGTACGAACTTGGGGGTCGAAATGACTGTGTGGACTGAAAGGTCGACGTTCAAAGTCCGGAGAGCAACATGGGCGGGCGTGGTAGAGGTCGCAGGGCTTTCTGGCATGGCGGCGTAAGGCGGAGAGGTGGTCGCTCGGCTGGTTTTCGCCCAGGCGGGTCGCGGAATCTGCGGCTCCAAGCACTGCTGACAACGCTGCTGCTTGCGGTGGGTGTTCTGGTGGCGCCTGTTGGGGCGTCGGCCGCTCCGGGTGATGTTGGGGTTGAAGGTCCGTCTTATTCAGGGACGGGAACACCTACGGGTTCGAAGCGGGCAACGAGTGGTTTGTGGTTCAACGACGGGCTCTGGTGGGGGAACCTGTGGGACCCGGCGAGCAGAGATTTTCATATCTTCCGGTTTGATGCCATGACGAGCTCGTGGGCCGATACAGGTGTGACGACGGACCCGCGGGCAAGCACCCATCATGACGTGTTGTGGGACGGGACGACGCTGTATGTGGCGAGCTACCGCTTCCTCAACGACGGTCGGCCGGCTGAGCCGAACTACCCGACGACGATGCGCCGATACAGCTACGACTCCAGTACGAAAACGTACATGCTGGTGAGTTCTACACAGATCAACAATCACCGCGTTGAGGCCCTGACCGTCGACAAGGACTCGACTGGTCGGGTCTGGGCTACATGGCAGCAGGACAACCGGATCTACCTGAACGTCACTGGAACCGACGGCACGACGTGGGGGACGCCGTTTCCGCATCCTGCACCGTTGAGCAACGTGTCGGTGGATGACACGTCGGCTGTGATTGCGTTCGGTGGGGACAAGATCGGTGTGATGTGGAGCCGGCAGCTCGGTGACTCCAACGATGGCATGTACTGGAGCTACCACGACGATGGAGCGTCGAACACCGCCTGGACCACCCCCGTGGCGGCGGTGCAGGGGCAGCGCAGCGGTGATGACCACATGAACCTGAAGTGGCTGGACTCCTCGGGTGATCAGGTTTTCGCCGCTATCAAGACGTCGTACACGTCCGCGTCCCAGCCGCTGATCCAGCTGTTGGCATTGAGTGGTACGACGTGGTCTGCGCACACGATCGCGACTGTGGCGGAGTGCCCGAACCGGGTAATGCTCCTGATCGATGAGAGCAAACAGGAGCTGCGTACCTTTGCTACCTATCCGAAACCGAGTGGCACGACGAACGCTGGTGTCTGCACCAGTTCGGGCGGCGCGATCTACGAGAAGTCCACGCCGCTGGGCGACATCAACTTCACCACCACGAAGACGGCTCGCATCGTCGACGCCGACCAGTATGTCCACAACGTGACGTCGACGAAGCAGAACCTGAACGCTGCGGCGTGGGGAACGGCCAACAGTGGGCTGCTGGTGCTCGCCAGTGTGAGCGCCACCAGTCGGTACTGGCACTTCTACGACCCTGGCAGCGGCAGCGGCAGCGGTGGTGATACGACGGCTCCGACGGTGACGGGTACGTCTCCGGAAGCAAGTGCGACGAGTGTGGCGGTGGGTACGAATGCGACGGGGACGTTCTCGGAGGCGATGGATGCCTCGACGATCACGTCGGGAACGTTCACGCTGCGGTCGGGGACGACGACGGTGCCGGCCGCTGTGATGTACAACAACACGGACATGGTGGCGACGTTGGACCCGGCTACGGATCTGGCGGCGGGCACAACGTACACGGCGACGATCAGGGGCGGATCCAGTGGGGTGATGGATGTTGCCGGTAATGCGTTGGCGGCGGACAGGACGTGGGACTTCACCACTGCGGCTGCCGCGGACGACGGCACGTTGGACGTGCCTGCCGAGGGCGGCGGCACATCGGAGACAGTCACCCTCACGGCCACCGCTGACAGCTATGTGTCGAGCGGGGCGACGGGGACCAACTATGGCACAAGTACCATCTTGGGTGTGGATAACAGGCCGGTGGAGGTCATGTACTTGAAGTTCGACCTGTCGGCGTATGCGGGTAGGACGTTGGAGAGTGCGACGCTGCAGCTGCACAGCGCCAGGAGCGGCTCAACGGGTATGCAGAACGTCAAGCTGGTCGCTGATGACAGCTGGACCGAGGGTGGGATCACCTACCTCAGCCGGCCGGCGCTCGGCACCAGCATCATCGGCACGCTCGGCCCGACAACGAAAGACATCAGCTACAGCGTTCCGCTGGCGGTCACTGGCCTGACCGGTGATCTCGGCCAACAGCTCTCTCTTGGCATGGACTCCAGCAGCAGCGACGGCCTGGACCTCAATTCCAGGGAGGCCGGCAGCACGGTCGCACCCACGCTCGTCCTCAACCTGGGCGAGGTCCAGTAGGAGGAGGAGTAGGCTGGCCGGAACCGCATCCGTGAGGATGCCAGCACTGCCCTGCCAGGAGCCGGGGGCTTGATGGAATACCAGCACATGTGTCCGGTCATTGAAGTGAACAACGACCTCCGTGGATTGGTCATTAGGTGCTGAACCGTACCGGTTTTCAGGTCCGGACCGTCAGATCCGGGGCGCAGGGCATAGCCGAGGCAACCATTTTACCTGCTTGTCCCTGATAACCCTCGAAAGCAGATTGCCACGATGGACGGTCATGAACTGGTGTACGCACTGCAGAGGCTGAGCCCTGTGCCGCTGGCGTTCCTTCCTCGTGGCAGAACAAAACGACATCCTAGCCGAAATGGGCCTCCAGGGATGCCACCTATGTGCACGTGGGTCTCGTGTCCAGCTCCGCCCGTAATTGCCGGTCGAGGCGTCCGGGCCCTGACCACTCATGATGGCGCAGCTGTGGACACCTGGTTGCATCAGCTCCGCGCCGACGTCGCCGAGCCACAGGTTAATCATGAAATGGCGCTGCTTCTGAAAACTCAGCCGTTGACCTTCATCGCCACCGCTACCTCCACCCTCGGCGCCATTGAGCAGTTCCTCGATGCGTAATGCACAACTCATCAATTGGGGGCGAGCAGCAGGTCAAGTCTCGCGTCACCCACCTGCCTGGACACAAATGATCCAGTGAAGCGTCGGCGGAGGGTCACACGTCATAGCCTGATTGAAAAATCACGAAAAACACACGAGGCTCACAGAATCAAAGACTCTCGGAAGGTTGAAGCGCTAGTACGCCGCAGCCAGAAAGTGGGCCTTGCGACAATCCCTCTACCCTGCCGTCCTCATCGGGTGGCGGCAGCGCTGATCATCACGGCAACAGCGAACCCGTCCTCGGGCGCATCCTCGACATCGTCCCAGAACCAGTCCAGCGTGCTGATGTGATCGCAACGGCTCTCACCAATGTTGCCGGCCTCAGCGGTGTCGTCTTCCTGGTCGTCGCCTACCGCAAGCAGCGCGACCTGGAGCGTGGCCGTTCTTTCGAACACCTCGGGCCGCAGCGCAACAAGTGGGCCATCCCGACCCAGCGGTCTGGATGGCTGGCGTTCACGCGATGACTGGGTGTGGCAGACCAGATCCGCGGACTCAAGCGGCAGCATGCATCAATGTCCTCTGCGGCAACCTCCGGCTTCCATATAGGTCGGACATTGGAGTGAACTGGCGAACTTCAGGATATTTTCGACCAGAAGTCGAGGAGCACCACAGCTACCGACAAACAACCAGGTCGTCAGGCAGGCCGTCGTCAGCGTCATTTCTTCCCACTTGAGGGTTACCGCCGATACTTCATGGTCAGGCTGCGGCTTCAATTTCCATGGAGTGGTGCTTGAAGTTGCACGCTTTGAAGGTGCCCTCTTTCCCGCCGACGCCCGCCTCGAAGGAGCCTATTCTGACCGGCGACTCCTGGTTCGGAGGAGTCAACCTTGCTGGCGACCCCCGGTTCGTCGAAGCTCGCTCCACCGGCCCAATCACGAAGGTCTAGAGCACATGGTTCAGCGGTGATGCCCCGTCCCCTCGGGTGCACTTCGGTTCAAACTCAGTCTTCTTTATCTATCCCAGAAAAGGAGATACGTCTCCCTATTTCGAATAGGATGACGGTCTGACCATCAAGCCGGGCAACGTTGAGCCTGTCGAATGGCCACCCGTCGTCATGGATCATCGTTGACGTGGACCGAGCGCCGACGTCGACTACGTCGCCGTGGAAAGCACTCGCAGTGTCGTGACAACAGGCGAATACCGCAAAGAAACGCTTGACTTCCCGGATTGCCCCGTGTTTAAAACCACAAAACGGGGGAAAGCGAGGGAAGGACCTATTCGGGCAAAAAAAACCCGCTGAAACAACTGATGCTTCCAGTTGTTCCAGCGGATCGTTGGTGGACCTAGCGGGAGCATTTTCGAAACTTGCCCCTCCCTTGGCTCAGATGGCGGCCAAGCACTTGGCGATCAGACGTAGGACCAGACGTTCAGGCCGCCGGGAATCGCCGTGTGTAAGGCAGCAGGTGATCGTCAGTGAGGATCTCTTGCTCGGGGCGGAGGCGCGCTATAGGGCGGGGGCGACGTTACGAGAGGCCGCCGTTGACTTGGGCGTCAGCCGTCCCGCGCTATCGTCACTGCTTCGCTCACGAGGGGTGCAATTGCGGCGTCGGTCGCCGTTCGAGGCCGAGGTGGACGAGATGAGGTGCCGGTACGCGGCCGGTGAATCGTTGGACCGGATCGGGCACGGGCTAGGATTCTCAGCCGGGACCGTCCGCGCCTGGCTGCTCACCGAGGGCATGGTCATGCGGGACTCGCATGGACGGCAACGGTGATAGGAACGGAGTTGCCGAGGGCTCTTCCTTCATCCTCCGGTCAGCAGCGAATCGGGGCTGACTGCTTCACGCCCCGCAGACTCGGCCGATCATGCGTCGTGGCGTTTGATAGCCGCAATGTAGGCGCGTCGGGCGTCGTCGCTGCGGGAGCGGTCGTAACGTGAGGCGATCGGCACACCCTTGTCTCGCCGCGTGGGACGGCCTCGCCAAACGGCTGACATCGTCTTGCCGGCTTCGGCCCGCGCTGAGGAAACCAGTGCCTGGTACGCGGTGCTGATCTCAGAGTGCGCATGGATGTCCAGTAGCGCGCAGTAGTAGGACAGGCGCGACTGGATGTCACTGATGTGCGTGGTGATGCTCTGGCGTGCGGAAGCTGACCCGTCGCGGCGGATTATGAGGTACGGAGCTTCCAGGTAGTCCTCGACTGCGCGCAGCGCCTCGCTATAGATGACGGCTCGCCGCTCTTTGCGGGCGAGCCCTTGCTGGATGCTGTACCCGATGATGGCGACGATCGTGGCGAGGAGCGCGGCGATGATGGTCGCGATGCCGTCCCAGCTGACGGTTGCTACCGTGAGCACTGATTCGGTGGAGGGCAGCGGTGTCGGGGTCATCGTGTTCTACCTGGGTAGCCGTGGGGTGCCTCTGGTGCGAGCCACTTGCCGCCTCGACGGCCTCCGGTGTGGCGCCAGTAGGTTTCGAAGTAGATGTGGTCACCGGCGAGATCGAGGAGCGCGAGGAGACCGTCGTCTGCTGTCCATCTTCGCTCGGGTGGGTCTGCGGGGTAGAAGAGGCAGAGGCTGTCGTCGGGCATGCGGTGAGGTGAGGCCAATCCGGGGTCGGCAAACACTCGCGGGTAGTCCTGGGGTGCAAGCCCGTAGGTCTCGTAGAACGGGTGCGCTTCGAAGCGAATCTGTAAGGGAACTGGCTGATCGCGTCCAGGGATATCGAGGCCCTCGTGACGGTAGAGGAGGTAGTCGCGGCGCAGTTCGATGGACATGGCTTGGCCGTAGTGTCGTCTTGCGTCGCGTTGGAACGGGAGCGTCCACACAGGGTCGGCCCCGTACCACCGGATGGTCAGGCTCCCCATGAGCGTACGTTTCCACGAACTCGACCAGCGGAGGCGCCGGTGCCCGTCAGGAGGGCGGGCGAGCCGAAGGTCTTGGTGTCCTTGGTCTTCTGCGCGGTGATCCGAAGGGCTTCTTCCTCCATTACCGCGACGGGGTCCGGGGCGGGCATCATCTCAGGATCGTTGAAGAACTTCGCGAGTTCGTTGTGGGCGAGGACGATGTAGCCGTCCTTTTCGTACTCGATGGCACGATCGAGCTTCTCCAGTGCGCGGGTGAGTCGGCGGATGACTTCGGTTCGGGTGGCGTTGAGCTTGATGGGGTTCGTCGCGACGCCAGCGGGATCGGGGGTCTCGCCGCGGGAGAGCTGCTCGATCGCGTGATCGAACCATGCGTGGAGCCCCGGAATTAGGGCTGTCGGGGCAATGATGCAGTCGAGCGCGAGCGCCTTAATGTTCCAGGAGCACATCGGTTTGCTGTTGCTACGGTTCCAGTGCTTGAGTAGTCGCACGACACGGGCGAAGCGGGCCTCGGTGATCTTGTTCGCGGTGTTGACGAGTTCGGTGTGCTTCTCGGGGTGGGAGCGATCCCAGGTATCGAATCGAGGGATGTAGAGGCCCGCGCCGTCAGGGTTGTCGATGGCGACGATCACGTCGGCAGTGAAGTCCGGTTGTCCCGGGGCCACCGGGTCGCGGAATCGCACGAGGATGGAGCGCTTGCGGCCCTTGACCTCGACGGCAAGGTCTCCGTACTCCTCCTTTAGACCGGCACGGATAGCGTCCGCGGCACGCTCCTTGAGGTCCTTCGGTCCGCGCTTGCCCGGCCCGTACTCCTTGTCCGGGTCGGGCACGACGACGCCGAGATCGACGTCGGCGAGTGGCGTGAGTGCGTCGCCGTGGGCGATGCTGCCGTTGACGTAGGTGCGGCTGGCGATGAACTCGTTGCGCAACGCGGCTCCGATCGCAGAACGGCGCTTTCGTGCTTCTTCGAGTTCGGGGTCGGAGACCTCGATCCTGCGGCGAGCATCATTGACGATCTGTTCGAGAGTGATGGTGGGGCTGATGGTTGTCATGGCGTTCTCCTCTCCGGGGGTGTGAGCTGGTGACTCTCCCGGCGTCGAGTCCCACGCGGAGCATTACTTCGATGCTCTACTGAAGACAGACGACGTAATTCGCTTCGGCTGTCGCTGGGGTTCAGGCGCAGTCCTGACACATTCCAGTTTTCTCGTCGAAGAGATGGGATGCCTTCACCAGGTAGCAAGCCGGACAGGTCTGTTCGCGCAGCCGGAAGCCGCAGTTGCACTGTCCGCACTCAGGACATGTAGGCACACCACACTGCTCACAGGGGCGCTCGAACGTGTGGAACTCGTGGCCGCACGCGCCGTGCTCACAGATTCTGTACACGCCTTTGGGACCGCTGTCTCTGCGTGGCAACGACAGCTTGCGCCATGCAGCTCGTTCGGTCACGGAGACGACCACGGTCATGCCGCCCATGTCGGTTGCCTGCGCATAGAGTTTCTGCCCGCGAATGCCGTCCCGGTAGAAGAACTCCGTCTCATCCTCGATGATCCGGCCGGGCGCACGTAATGCTCCCTGCACGATCCTGCCCCGGGATTGGTCGCTGCCGCGGCGCAGCGGGGGAAGTTCACGCGAGGAGGAGAAGACAACGATGCCGTTCTCGTCGAGCAGCGTGACGTGACCAGGGGTTTGGAGTGTCAGGGCCACGCGGACGCAGACAGCTGCCCTGGAGACCTGCGGCGCGGCTTGCCACAGGGACAGCGCGGTCGCCGCTGACGGCCCCCGGTCCGTGATGTGCTGGTGGACAAGCTCTTTCGGCAGCAAGATGGCGGAGGCGAAAGTGTCGCAGGCAGCGTCTTCCAGGTTGAGCCCACCGTCGGCTTGCTGCGTCAGGCGTTCCATGAGGGCGTATACGCTCTGCTGGAGGTGATGGCCGTATTCGTGTAACGCGGTGAAGGCCCGTCGACCGCGGCTGGCTGCTTCTGAGACGGCGAGAACGGGCGGCGTGTGGTTGGCAAGGTACCCACCCGCGACGCTGCATCGGGAGGCGTCAACCTCCTGATCGGGAACGAGACGCACATCGATGTCGTTTCGGGCTGTCAAGGTGCCCACGGCATCGTCGAAGAGCTGCGATCGGAGTCCTGGGTCAGAGGTGTTGGTGTGGTCGAGCATGGCGGTCACCTGGTCGATAACCAGGCTTCTGGATACGCCGGTGGGAGGGCGACGTTCACTGCTCATTAAGTACCGCCGCGAAGAGTGTGTCGAGTCGGAGGTCCCAGTTTATGGCCTTCGCGCCTGTCTGCCGCGCTGCGAGGGCCCAGGTCTGGTATGCGACGTCACGGTAGGCGGTAGGAACATCCACACTGCGCCGTGCAGCGTATGCAAGAACCTGGCGGTGCCGCGCCGGTTGTTCCAGGCAAACAATGAGGTCAGATGGTGGCGTGGGGTTCGCCGCCATGATCGCGTCTACCGACTCACCGAGCAATGGTGCGAAGGTCTCCGCCTCCTCGCGACTGAGGGGCACCTGACCACGCCAGATAGCGAATGCCCTCTGCGGTGTCGCTCCAAGCGCGTCGGCGACATCCTGAACGCTCAGTCCTGCGCGTTGCAGGGTGACGCTGAGTTGCCCTGACCCGCCATCCGACCATTGCGCGGCCGCAAGTTCCTCCATCGTGTCTTCGAGCAAGGCGCGATACACGCGTACCGGGTGTGGGACGGAACTATCCTCAGCGGCCGGAATGGGCTCCGAGGCCAGGGTTGCTGTGGCGTCGGGAGCCAGCTGACCGACGAAACGGTCGAAGACCGCGCTGGGCAGAACCTCTGGGAGGCCGTGCCAGGCGATCAGCGGAACACCGAACGGGTTGGCTTCAGCCGCGATGCGCGTGGTTGTCGAGTCGGTGTAGTCGAGGTCGAACGACAGTGGCAGCACCGTGGTTCGTCGCTCTGTGCCGAGGATGACAACGAGTTGTACCCTATCGCCCCACCGCGCACGCCAGACCTGTCCAGCGGTCAGTCCCGGCGCGGTATCGGTCCACGCCTGGCGAACCGCCTCGGGAACGGTGACCCTGGAAGCGGCTGCTTCAAGTCTTGATTGCGGGCGTGCAGCGTCACGAATCACATCGGCTCCTCTCTCGGAGACCGCGACGCGTGCGGTCCTACCTTGGACAGACGACGTGATTCGGAATTTTCGGCAGCGATCTCCACCATCCGCAGAACGATCTCCTCACAATCATCGTCCCCGACGGTCGCCAATTTGAGCCGTTCGGCGAGGGCCTCGCTCAACGCCTGCGTCACCGCGCGTCCCATACCTGTCGCGGCTCGCCGCGCCTCCAAGCTCTGCCCGAGGATGGGCAGAAGTGCTTGTTCCTCCGCGGTCAGCGTCAACCAAAGCTGTTCAGCTCGTTCTCGTACGCCCAGATCGGCAGTTGGGTCATCGCCCGCGGTCAGCAGGGCGGTCGCGGCAACCGTGAATGGACCGTCGGGAACCTCGATAAAGACTGGCGGCGCGAGTAGTGCGAATCGTCGCTCGATGACTGCGGCGAGGTCCTCATCACGAACGGCGCCGTCCGCGTGATCGATTACTCCGTGCGAGACCGCAGTGAGCGCGACCACTGTGTGCTTCGGCGTTTGCCCAGCGGTGTTCCAGCTCAGGATCTGATAGCCACGCACCCGAGCCGCCGCTTGGTGCAGCTCATCGAGGTCGCCTTGCCACAGGTTCATGGCCCGATGCACAAGCGCCCAAGCCCAAATGCCCTTGAGGTCAGGCGGCCGAACGAAACGATCATCATCAGTGAGAAGAGTGTCCAGCCGGCGTCGAAGCTTGCCGCGTTCAGTTCCCTTGGCTTGATCGATCAGGAAGTTGCGAATGCTCTTCAGGATGAGTCGTTCGAGAGAATTCTGATCGGTTGCTTGCACGTAACACGCGAGGACGAAGACCCGACCACGTGCTGGGTCCTTCGAGAACATGTCCGCAAGCAGGTCATTGACTGCTTCGGGACTCCAGCTTTGGTGTTCGGCTGGAGGCGGGAAGGACGACGCGCGCGTCACCTGAGCACCAAGCTGGCGCAGCAAAGCGACGGTTTCGGTCCCACCCGCATCTGCGCGCCGACCTATCTCATCGAACGCGCTCACGCGGACTCCTACCGACGGACCCAGATCACGTGGTCATCGTCTCACCTCGGCGAGACAGCGGCCGTGCGACACGCAGAGTGAGTAGTCTGGCTCAGGCGATAGGCGGGTGCAGCCGCCAGGCAGAGTCCGCTTCTGGCGCGCCAAGCCATTCCCCGGAGTCGAGCACAGCGGGAGCTCGGTGCGTAGGCGGTCTCTACCTGCTACGCCCCGCCGTCGGATGCGGTGGCATGCCTGGACGGCCTCGGCTGGATAGTCCTTCAAGATTCCTTGTCGCTGGAGACTTGCAGAGGACTGTCGCAATGTTCCGTCTGATCTGGCTCGCCAGCGTACACGCCCGCTAAAGTTGCGGGGCTGTTGCCTGATCCGGAACAACGCTTCGCGATCA
Organism: Arthrobacter sp. TB 23; assembly: GCF_000294595.1. Classification (NCBI taxonomy): domain Bacteria; kingdom Bacillati; phylum Actinomycetota; class Actinomycetes; order Micrococcales; family Micrococcaceae; genus Arthrobacter; species Arthrobacter sp. TB 23. Next base: position 81,232 of record NZ_ALPM01000056.1, read on the forward strand.
CCGGTTTCGAATGCGGAGCCTCCGGCACGTCCCGCGTAGGCGGCCGCGCGCCGGTCGAGGTGTTCGAGAGGGGCAGGGCGCCGTAATGTCGCCGTCGGGCTCCACACATCGCCTGGCCGCAGACCTCAAGAGGTCGGGGAGCCGGAGCCGGCCCGGGCCGCTGAGGCGTGTCAAGGGGCCGGCAGAAATTGCCCGATAGCGCATTCCGCGTCGGTTGCAGTTTGCACTGATGGTCGACGACCGTCAGCAAAGGGGGCCATACAAGGGGCTCCCCATCATTCGGCTACTCCGAGTCGCCCACGCCGCGCTACTGTGCTCTTTATCGATAGGCGGGCTTCGCGTCAACTTTGAGCCACTTTCCTTCTCGGGCAACGCTGAGCAGCGGGGCCTGCGTCGCCGTACTATGGCGGGCTGCGGATGCCACACCATATCGCCCCGCCGTCGACGCCCCAGGGGCGCGGAGTTGGTTGAGGGCGGCTAGCTCTGGGTCGTCCGTGGCCGCTGTCACCGGTCGGTTGTTCAGCCAGCCGTAACGGGCAATCTGTTCGGCGGCTCGCAAGACTGCGCTGCGGCGTGGCGGAGGAAGTTGGTCGAGCACGGTCTCCAGCGAGGGCAACAGTTCTGAGACGACTGGACCGGTTGCGGTACACCAAATGGAGAGTGCCCATTCCGCTCTTGCTAGATCGTCGTCGAGCGCATCGAGCTGCTCGCTCCACCATTCGGCTTTGCGGCTGTTACTGCGGGTCTGGGCGAGCAGTTCGGAGGGGTGGCTCGTGCTGCCGAACGGGGTCGTACCGGGCTTCTTGGTGTAGGCGGGCGGGAACGGAGATGCAGCGCCGATGATGGCGATCTCGGACGCAAGCCAGCGTCGTCCGGTATGTTCGTGCAGCGCGGCGGCGGTCTCCGACCAAGGAAATGTGCTGCCCTTCTGCCCGGCTTTGAAGGCTCGCTGCCTAGCGATCTGGGCGTACGGAGATCCGGCCTTTCTGAGCTGGTTGATCGCCTCACTTCGGCGGCGTTTCGTCTTCTCATCGCTGGCGATGAAACCTGTCTTGGAGCTCGTGAGGAAATCTCCTGGAGAGAGGGCGACCGCGACCTGTGCCGGCATGGATCGGGTCGATGTCACACACGGGCACTCGCCATCCAAGACGGCGTCGAGAAGCGCTGCTTCGAGTGCGCCTCCGGGCAGTGGAACGAGGCCAGTGCTCAGGAAGAGTTCCGCGGCGCCATCGGACAGGTCGATGTGCTCGAACGATGCAGTGGCGCCTGCGCCAGCTTCGCATTCGGCACCGATCCTGAGCCACGCGTTCTGCTGAGGGGTGCCGATGGCTCCGGTGAGTTGCTCGTACCACCATGCTGCGAACTGGCTGCGCTGGTTCAACAGCTCTCGCAGGGCGCTTACACGTTGCGTGTTTTCGTTGTCCGTTGGGACATTGCTGATCTGCGTCGTGAGGCGCGTCCAAGTGGGGTCGGCCCCGTCGTCGCCGGGGAGATCCGGCAGGTCAGGCAGGGCGACGATGTCGCGGCGGTCGAACGCGGACAACAGGAACGCGATCCCCCTGTCTGAGCAGAGTGCCGTGAGGACCTTGCGTGCCTCGCGGGGGCGGCGCTGGAAGACTCCATCGGTGAGCAGTGCCCATGCGGCCAGGTAGGATGCGGGTGACGTGCTCTGCGCCAGCTCCTCCTCGATTCCAGCGGTCAGCGGATAGATGCCGTTGCCCTTCGCGTTGCCGCCGTAAAATCTGGCGGTGTTGAGCCAGTACGGTCGACGCAGAAGCTCGCGCAGCACGGTCGTGCTGTCGAAGGCCGTGTTGTCCTCGCCCGCGTTGTGGTAGAGGAACCGGCCCGCGAAGTACTCTCGCAGGGAGAGGACCTCGAATTCGTAGGTCCCCTCGACCTTGCTGGTTAGCGCCCACAGGCGGTCGCTGGCTCCTTCGAACAGCTGGTCGACGATCGACTCACGGTTGCCGTAGGTGCGTTGGAAGTGCCGCATTGCCTCTTTGAGCTCGTCCACGCTCATGCGGCCGTTGATCTGGGATTCCTCAGTGTGCGCGTGGAGGTACCAGCCGAGGAACGGGATGATCTCGATCAGTTCTTCCTTGTGGTCGCGAACCGCCTTGGGGTGCTTGTTCGCTTCGCGGGCCAGGAGAAGCTCGACGTACTTGTCGTAGAGATCGGTGCGCTGGGTGGGAGTGGCCGCTCCCTGCTGGTGGAGGAGGTCCAACAGAATCGTGAGCTGCATCGGGTTACCGGCGAGTTCATTGATGTACGGCTCGCGGCTCTTCTCCCTGAAGCTCTTGCGCAGGGCGCGACCGTCCTTGCCCCTGATCCCCCGGACTGAGCACCATTTGCGCAGGTAGGCGTCACGTTGCTCCACGGTGAGCTGGTTGAGGGTGACGATCTCGAACAGGTTCGGTGACGGCTCGGGGAGTTCACCGGCGCTGGGCCGCGTAGTGACGACGACCCTCGGCGGGTCGGTGTAAGCCTTCCCACGACCGACAAACTTGTCTATCTCTTTGACGACCCTGCCGCGCATGGTGGCGCTGCCTACCTCGTCGAGGCCGTCCAGCACGACCAGGCTTGGGACGCGCTCGAAGATGTCCTGAACCGTCTTCGCTCCAGCGGCGATCCCTCCGCTCTCGTGCGTCATTAGGTCGGCGAGGAAGCACTCGATCGTCGCCTGCTCACCCTTACGGGCCTTGGCCTTACGTTGCTTGCGGTCCTCGGAGTGGTCCCACACGTCGTTGCCGCCGAGCCAGAGCGCGTAATCGCTCAGATCCAGTCTGATAGGGAACCGTGGTTGATCCAGCTCGGGTAGTGAGTCAGGTCGCTCCGCCTCGGGAATGAACGACTTGCGGTGGACCTGACAGAGGTACTGGCTGAGGGTCGACTTGCCCTGTCCTGGCGCGCCCCGGACGAGGGTGAAAGGCGCCGGTGCGCGCAGCAGGTAGGCCGCGGCACCGCCCAAGGTGGTCGGTGCTTGTGCTTGCAGGTGTCTGCTGGCTGCGGTGTGGACGCGGTCAGCGGTGACGTCGACGAAGAGGTCCACCACACTCTCGCGGTCCACATCGGACTGGCTGAACTTGACCCGCTTGTCGTCTTCCCACTGTGCCGCAGCTACCTTGCGGATCAGGTCACGATGCGCCTTGTCCTTACCAATGCCGACGTGCTCTGCAACCAGGTATCGGATGAGATCCCAACCCGCGAGCATATCGGCGTAGGCCCACTTCGTCTCGGTCGGGGCGTTGTCGACCCACGGGTTTAGCGCTTCGCGCCAGATGCAGGTCATCTGCTCGTAGCCGAAGTCTTTCGCGTATGCTTTGAGTTTTTTGTCCAGCTGGTCGAACGTGCCTGATTCCGGCTTGGCCGTGCTGCCCACGTTGGTGACCAGGATGTAGTGGCGGACGCCTTGGCCGGCCAGGCGCCGCAGGCTGGCCTCCTCCTTCCGCACGAACTCATCGAGCCACGTGACTGGGTCCTTCTCTTTCCCGTTGACCGACCACTTGACCTGATAGATCAGCACCTTCGAGGCATCACCCTTGCGCAGGCCATCACGGCCGCCATCAGCCTGGCGGAGAGCCATTGGGATGTAGTCGGGAAACTGATGCGCGAGCACAGCGCTGACGAGCTGCTGGAAGTCGTGGTCACCGAGGCGCTCGTAGAGGTAGCGATGTCGACTCTCGGGCATTGTCTGCTTTCTCTACTCCAGCCCGAACATCTCGCCGGGCGTCGTCGGGAACCCCTCACCTGTTGCATCCATTGAACCCTGTTCGCTGTAAGGATGCACGGAGCCACGCAGGCCGCACGCGCACTCGGTCTCTCGTCGTTCTCTTCCATCCCAGCGGCACCAGCGGTATCTTGGAGTTGGCGGCCTTTACCTGCTTGACCATCGCCGGACGCGGTGGGACGGCCAGACGGCTACGGCCGGAGCGGTCATTCTTGATTCCTTGTCGCCGGAGACGAGGAGAGGACTGCGCTCATGTTCCGCTTGATCTGGACCGCCAGCGTCCACACCCGCTACTTCCTGCGCTGCTATATGCCCACGAACATCCTGCTCGATGCAATTCGCACCCGCCGCGGTCTCAAGTGGAGGCTCCCGGCGATGCTGCTGGTCATCCCCTACCTGTACGTCGCGGGCATCCTGAGAGTGCTGATCGAGGATGGCGGACCGGGTTGGCTGCATCTGCTGGTGCTGCTGTGCGTCTGGAACGCGATGAAGTTCGCGATCATGGGCCCGGTCAGCTTGGTGCTGCTGATCCGCGTCCGGGCCGCGGAGCGGCGGGATCGCCGGGTCGCTCGCCATTCCGTCGTCGCGGCGTAACCGCCCGCACATACCCGCCTCTGACCGGTGCCGTGCTCCTTCTCGACGTCATCCGACCGAGAAGGAGCCCCAGATCATGTCCGCGATCACCGATCTGACCCACGACGAGCGCACGGCGCGCATGCTGCTGTCGATCCTTGCCGAGCCGGATGATTCCGTCACCGGTCGTGTCCTCCCCGCGTCGGTGCGATCGAGACACTACGTCTCATCGACGACGAGGACGCGATCCCAGGGATGAACCGTGTGGACGCCACGATGTGGCGTGACCGCTTGGCGCTACCGCACCGGCCGGAAGATATGGCGAAGCGCATGAACGGCATCGAGAAGAGTGCCTTCACCGTCCTGATACCGGGTGACGAGCACTGGCCGAAGGCCCTCGCCGACCTCGGTGATCGCACCCCGTACGTGCTGTGGGCACGGTGCGCGACGTCGTTTCTCGCACGTCCGATGGAGGACTTCGTGACGATCACCGGCTCGCGAGCGTCGACCTCCTACGGGCAACACATGGCTGGCTCGCTGGCCGCCGATATCGCCGGAACGAGCATGTAGTCGTTGCCGGGGCGCATACGGGATGGAGGGCGCGGCGCACCGTTCTGCGCTGGCTGCGGGCGGGGACAGGATCGCGGTATTGGCCGGTGGCGTCGACCGCCCCTACCCGGCCGGCCACCGAGAACTGCTGGACCGAGTCGCAGACGTCGGTCTGATGGTGAGCGAGATGGCGCCGGGCACAACCCAGACGCGGCGGCGGTTCCTGGCCCGCGGACGACTCATGGCGGCTCTGTCCGAAGCCAGTGTCGTCGTGGAAGCAGGAGTGCGCTCAGGTTCACTCCGTGTCGCGGCCGAAGCGTGCGTACTGGGTCGCGGCGTCGGCGCGGTGCCCGGCCCCGTGACCTCGGTGACTAGTGCGGGCACGCACATGCTGCTGCGTGATGGGACAGCTCGTGTCGTCACGAAATGCCACGGACGTCGAGCACCTGACCCGTCGCCCATCGGAGCATGGAGTCGAACGTTCGGAGCTGGGTCCGGAATCTTCCCGCCAGCAGAGGCCGAGCCCGACCGGGCATACGCGATCTATGTAGGCCACCACCCACGTTCCCTGGGGCCTTGCACACGAGTCGGTGCGTGGCCCTCTCTGCGCGGGAGCCCGCCTACAAGCCCAGCTCGGGGGTGGTCCGTTGTGCCGGTTGCCGCTCCGGAGCCGGGTTCGGTTGAGTGTTGAGTGCGCTAAGTGCTGCTTCCGCGCGGGCGCGGTCGATCTTCTGAGCGGTCGAATCGGGTGAGGCGCCGAGAGGCATCGGGTCGGTGATGGCGTACCGGTCGCGGTAGGCCGCAATCACCCGTGCACCCCGCCGCCACAGACGTGTCCTGGGTGCGTCGTTCGGCATCGGCCCGAGTGCGCTGGTCCAGGGCTCGTTGTACTGCATGGCCGTGTCGAGGACGGCATCGGCTCGGGCCTCGATGAGGCGGTGGCGCTCATCCAGAGCGTCGCGCATGTCCCTACTCATGGGACCGTCGGCGTGTGGGATGAGGCCGGCGATGAGACGCGAGGACTTGCGGTTGCGCCCGGACCCAGCCGGGCGGGCAGTCGCCCGAGCGAGGCGGTGGTGGATGGCGGAGGCGACGTCGTCGGCGTCCTCGAATCCTCGCGCCCAGACGAGGCGTGGCAGGAGCCGGTCGATGTCGTGGTGGTTGGCCTCGGCGCGACGCAGCTCGGCGGCGAGGGCGCCAAACGCTTCCGAGTCGATGACGGCTCCGGCCTGCTCTTCGTTGAGGCCGCTGGTGCGGACGAGCCCTGCCCACCGGTCGTGCTGCGCGGCCGCGGCGATGGTCTCGTACTCGGCGGCGACCTGGGCGATCGACCCCAAGGTCTCCTGCTCGGCGGTGATGGTCTCGTGGGCGGAGAGCTCAGCGCCGACATGCTGGAGCACCCCGAACAGCACCGAGCGCGCGGTGGCATCGGGGTAGTCGGAGGGGTGTGGGGCGGCGTGATCGTCGGGGCGGTTCAGCACGACGTAGGCCCGGTTCGACTGGCGTCCGCGGGTCATGGCGACATAGAGGTTCTCCCGGGCCGTCGTCGCCTCGATCAGGACGTGGGCGGTGTCGGTGGTGATGCCCTGCGCACGATGCGCCGTGACCGCGTACCCGAGATCAACATGCTCGGCCACATACAAAGCGGGCAGGACGATAGAGCCGCCAAACCGGCGACCGGCCCTGCGGATGGTGATGGAGCCGTCGTCGCGGACACCGGTGATCGTCCAGCGTTCGCCGTTGCGGACCCAGTCCTTGCCGTTGCGGAGGCGGCGGTCGTTGCGTCGGGTGATGATCGTGTCCCCAACGCCCGCCTGGGTGCCGCCGTTCAGCTCGACTTCCCGGCCGGGCTCAAGGACACCGACTAGGATGAGGTCGGCGCGGGCACGGCGGTTGAGCGTGGCTGCGTCCTCGCGGAATTCCGCGATCAGCACCGACACCAGCCCCTTCGCGCAGTCGGCGCGCCACGCCGTGTAGGCGGTTTCACTCATGGCGTCGGCCTCGCCGCCGGCGACGCGGTCGCGGTCAATGTACGTGTCGATGACCTCGGTGCGCCCGTGCCGGAGGGCCAGGGATGCGGTCTTCTCCCACTCGTGGGTGAACCGGTGGACGTCGACCAGCTCCGGCGCGTCGTCACGATCCGCGACCAGGAGACCGAACGTCCCACCGGCTTCGACCGACTGCAACTGCGCATAGTCGCCCACGAGGAGGACTTTCGCACCAGCACCGGCGGCTACCTTTGTAATGCGGTCCAGGGAGAGGGTGCCGGCGAGCGAGGCTTCATCGACGATCACCAGTTGTCCGGCCTGGAAAGTGGCGCCACGGAGTCGATGATTGGTCCACCACTTCGCCGTGTTCTCCGTGGAGATCCCGAGATCGTCAGCGAGCACCTGCGCCGCGACTGCCGAGGGCGCGAGTCCCACGACCGATCGTTTGCCGTGCTCGGTCTCCCATGCTCGGCGCAGGCTGCTCATCGCGGTGGTCTTGCCCGCGCCCGCCGGCCCCACCAGCACATCAACAACACGACCCGAGACCGCGACGGCGGCGAGGGCCGCAGCCTGGTCGTCCCCGAGCAGTCGCCCGTCGCGGTCGGGCTTCGCGGTGACCTCCTCAACGGCGGACAGTGGGACGGTCGGCCCGGTCATGGTGCGGCAGCGCTCCAGGAGTCGGTCTTCGGCGGCGAGGAGTTCCTCGGAGGAGAACACCGTCGAGTGCCTCGGCCGGAACACCGAGGACCCATCGGGACGGCGGAACAGCGCCGGGCTGGTCGCCAGCTCCGGCGGAGTGAGCCGCAGCGACGCGGACTCGGCTGCATCAACGACGAGACCCACGATGGCCTCGCGGTCTTCGGTGCTGGCGAACCGGTACCTCATCGTCTGCCGGGCCGCCTCCGCGGCCAGGTTCCAGCGCCGCCAGGTCGACCGCTTCTCCCCGACCGTCCCGACCACGCTGCGCCCGAACTCAGCGATGACATCGAGCGGGACGTCATCGGCGCGCAGCAACAATGGAGCGTCGTTCGACGTCACGCGACCTGCCCAGGTGGTGGCGTCCTCGCCCAACAAGCCGGTGGCGCGGCGGCGCCAGTCGCCGGTGAGATCCGCAAGTGAGCGGACTTCCTTCTCCGGCCGGGTCACGAGGGTCGCTTGGGCACGGATCTTGAGGATTGTCACGGTCGAGGGCTGGCGGCCGTGGCGCTCGACATACTCCTCGATCAGCCGGTTCTTCTCCACCTCGATGTGGCGGGCTCGGGTGGAGAACTCCGCCACCAACCTCTCCGGCACGCCGGCGATGGCCCAAGCAGGATTGCGGTCGCGCCCCATATCCCGCTGCTCCCAGCCGACACCGAAGGCACGGGTCATATGATCAGCAAACATCGCCTCGTGCAACTCCGACAGGGCTACCGTCGCGGCGTGCATCGGCCGCCCATCCAGCGATCGCCACTTCCCGTCCTGCGCGGTCTGCACCTTGTTCGAGATCACCACATGGGTGTGCAGATGAGGGTCGCCGGCGCGGGAGTCGTAGTGGTCGAACGCGGTCGCGATCACCCCGGTCACGTCTACCTGCGCGACCGCACCGTCCGGGCCGGTTGCACCCACCCTGGTTGCGGCAACCTCCCGCTCGATGAACGCAACCATCTCCGCCACCGCCGCATGATGCGCCTCCGCAATCAGCGCCTGCGTGCCCGCATCGGCAACGGCCCATAGGACGCTGGCTGACTTCGGGATCGAGAAGGTGTAGTCGAACCCAGCAACAGCCCTGCGCGTGCCCCGCGTAGCCTCCTCGGCCTCGATCGCAGCGACAGCATCGGCGCGTTCGCCAAGGCTCAGGGCCGGGTCGAGAGCCTCCACGCGGTCCGCGACGCGCTCGGAGACAAACCGATATTCTGGGTATGCGCGACCCAGAGGCTCGCCGGTGACCGGATCGCGGCCCATCCCCACGAGGAGCTGTAGCTGAGGCTCGGAGACCTCATCGCCTTCATGGAGTTGCCCGGCATCCAAGGCTGGTAGCCCGCGGCCAAGCCAGCGGCCCGGTGGGTTCCCTGCTTCGGCGTAGTACCGCGTCAAAGAGGTCGACAGCGACCTGTCACCGTCGGCCGCGGCGACCGTACGCAGCAGGTACTTGTATCCGTCGCCCGCCGACATCACGCGCATCGAAACCGTCACTGTCGCCTCCTCGACGGTCAGGTGAGCGACCAATGACCGCCTCGCACCGAAGGCGGTGGACGGCGATCCGCCGGCGACGTGTCAACACTGGTTGACAAGGCTCTGACCTCGTCTGCAAGACGCGTGGTGGTTCAGAGTAGAGGCGAGGACGAGGACTTCGTTGAGCCGGCTCGGGAGGTCTACAGGGGCGATCGCGGGACGTGTGGCGAGCACCTGGCAGGTGACCAGCCCGGTCAAGAGTCTCCGAGAGGACGACGGCCGGGGATCACCGATCTGCCGGAGTCCTCATGCGCCAGTCGAACGACGAGACCCAAGGCCGTCGTCTACGGATCGGGTCGCTGTTCTCCGGGTACGGCGGGCTCGACCTGATTATTTACTCAAAGACATCGCTCCAGGTGATCTGCGTCAGGCCATCCGGATTGTCGCCTCAGGGGAGACTCGCTCCTCTCCCCTGCCATTACCCGAAAAGTCCTGGATTCACTGGCTGGCAGCCATAGATCAACAGTCAGCGACGAACCCCTGAGGTACCTGACCGAACGCGAGCGCGAAGTACTCACCGAAATCGGGCGGGGACTCTCCAACGATGAAATCGGGGCGAAGCTATACATCAGTCCAGCTACCTCCCGCACCTACGTCAGTAGACTCCTGGCGAAACTGCAGGCCAGGGACCGCGCGCAGCTGGTCGTTCTGGCTTACGAGACCGGACTGATTCAGCCGGGGACTCCATCGGCGCCGGGCAGGTCGACGGAACAGCCCGGTTCGGAGGCCTCCCGGCTTTCGACGATCAGGCGTAGTAGGGGGCGGTGGCGCGGGCGCTGCGCATTGCGCGCGCCCAACATGCGAGTTGGCCCAGCAGCTTTGTGGCGGCCTTGTCGCTGCGTTCCGGGTCCATGAACCCGGCCGGAATCATCGAAGCTATCCCAGAAGTTTGTGAAACTGACCGTGTTTCGAATGGTGGTGGCGTGGGAGTCCTACATGCCTATTCGAAACAAAGCGGCCAGACCGTCAAAATCCGTTCCTTGCTACACAAGATTGCCAACTCACCAAGGGCAGCGAGTGACCGGTCAGTTATCCCCCAGCGCCATGCCCGTCTAACGTCAGCGCAGTCGGATGAGATGACGGCCAGCTACAACGCCGGCGTGACGGTCAAGGAACTGGGCGAGAAGTATGGCATCCACCGTGGAAGCATTAGTAAGCACCTCCGGCGCCGAGGCACGCCCATTCGAAAGGTAGGTCTTGACGCGAAGCAGATTGAGGAAGCCGCTCGGATCTACGCCGAGGGCAAGTCGGTGGAGACGATCGGGCGTGGCATGGTTTCAGCGCGAACACTATTCGCAAGCGGTTGATCGAGAACGGCGTAGTGATGCTCACCAGCTATGATCACTTGCTGCGCTGACCCTGAATATCGCAATGATTCGTGTTGGCACTGGCGCCTCAAGCTTTTGTCCGGCGGGACCCCGCTCGGTGGCATCCCTTTCGACGTTCTTCCCATGCTCCCTGGCGACGCGGCCTCGAGCAAAGTCGACGACATCGACGTTCGCATCAAAAAGCCGCGCATGGGTGAGACCGCGGGCTCGGCGAATGTCTGCCACAATCGTTCATCACGGGCGCTCGCGGACGCCGCGTCCTTTTTCAACGGCCAACGGCTCACTATGGCGCGCCAGCTCGCAGGATTGAAGAAGTCGCAGCTGGCGGGACTGATCGACATGTCGCCCGCGTCGGTCACCGGATGGGAGAGCGGCGGAATACAGCCAAACCGCGCGACCGTGGCCAAGCTAGCCCTGGCGCTCAAGGTTGAGCCACAGTTCTTTGCCGGGGATGCCCCAACCGTTGTTGGCCGGCCGCACTTTCGGTCGTTGCGATCCACTCCTCAGATTGCCCAGGACGAAGCTGAAGCATACGGGCGCCTGGTGGCCGAGATCTCGGGGCTGCTCGACAACGCCGTGGAGTTCCCCGAGGCGCTTCTACCTGACCTCCCGGTTGACCCCAATGAGCACACCGGCTCGCCCGAGGATGCCGCGCGCACAGCGCGGGAGTACTTCAGCGCCGGCTCTGGACCGATTCAGCATGTTGTCCGGCTCGTCGAACGTGCGGGCGTCGTTGTGGTGTTCAGCGAGCCGGGGGTGGCCGGCATCGACGCTTATTCAATGCACACCGCGGTGAGGCCGATCATTGTGCTGAACCCGGTTAAGGACGACTACTACCGACAGCGCTTCGATGTCGCCCATGAGCTGGGCCACTTGATTATGCACCACGATGCGGAACCGGGCGGCAAGGTTTCCGAGGAACAAGCTAACAGGTTCGCCGCCGAGTTCCTCATGCCCGCTGAACAGATCCGCTCGTCACTCCCGTCCTCGACTGCAGGTCGAAGTTGGAAGCATATTGCGGAGCTCAAAGAGCACTGGGGCGTGAGCCTTTCGTCGCTGCTCTACCGCGCCCGGACGCTCGGCGTCATGGGCGACGTTTCGTACCGAAACGCAATGATACGCATGTCACAGAACGGCTGGCGTCGCGCCGAACCCGGGCGCACCTCAGCACTTGAAATGCCATCAATGCTGCCTCGCGCTCGTGAAGTGTTAAACAAGGCGGGTATCGAAGATTATGAGTTTCTGGCTGGCTCTGGGCTGCCAGTTAACCTTTACCGTATAGCCGCGTCCCGCGTACCCACCGCGCGGGTCGTCTCTCCCGTCGCTTTGGGCAACGGGTCGGTTGAAGACTGAGCTATGGCAACTATTGACCAGCAGATTCGTAGTGCGAACCAGACTATTCGTGGTGCCATCGATGCTCTGAGACCGAATCGTCCTCTACTCTCGCAGCAGGTCTTGGGCCAGCTTCGTAACCTGGTGGAAGGTGTCGCCGCTCGGTGGCACACGGGGTATGGAGACGCCGCCTACGACTACAACACGATCAAGACAGCCGTGGAGAAACTCGGTTCAGCACCGAAGAAGCTTCACTTCCTTCACCGCTTTCACAAGCTCTTGCAGGAGAGTGCTGGTGACGCGCACACGTGAGTACCCGAAGATTTTCTGGACGTCAGAGCCATCCGTCAGCATCCTTGGAACCTGCGAACGACGGGAGGTGTCCGCGGCCCTGCCCATCATGGCGTCTCTTGCTGCACGGCGAGGGTGACCTATAAGTGTTGTAACACTCAAGTTCCAAATGTCATACCCACCAGCAATACTGACGCCTCCACCGTCACCACCATAACTGGCTGGGAGGCCACAATGAACCTTGTTCCACCCCACATACCCACCGTTTTCGCCCTCACCGTGACCCGAGGAGTCTACGCGAATCCTTATGGCCGTCGCCGCCGAATGGCTGCACTCTACCGGCAACGCTGACCGCGGTCTCACTACCGTCGACCACCGAAACACGCTTGGGCATTACGGCTCACTTCGACCATTTCGGAAGCTGCCCAGACTGACAAGTCGAAACGTCGGCTTCATGGCTGGTTACGGGGGCGATGGACCGATTTTGGCGCTCGATCCATCCCGTGAGCTGCTACTGAAGCTGACTGATTCTCACCTGTTACGAGCAACCGAGGTTCTACTGGTCGACTTTCACCCAGGAGTGGCACTCACGGACCGCTGGCTCTGTGCCACTGGTGCAATTGAACTTGCCACGAGGAGAAAGTACGTCTCGGACGAAAAGCAGAAATTGGATCCCGTCGTTCTCGCGGCCTTCGAGGAGCTCAGGGATTCACACGTCGGTCAGCTCTGTACTCCCGAGCATTCCTACGATCCGAATGGTGTGACCGCTCTTCGTAAGCTCAAGGAACACAACCACAAGCTCGATGAAGATGCACTCGCCGTGTGGGCCGTATTCAATGGCATCGCGGGTCTCGAAAATTCGCCCAGGGGGTTGTCAAGAGCAAGTCCAACCATGCATATCAACGAAAGTCGCTGGGAAGCTGGAAACCGAGCTACCAGAGACGGGTCGAGCGCAGCGCTGCCGGCGCAAACGCATCAATGTGATGGGGACCGTCTGCCAGCTTCTGCCTCGCGTTCCCGGGAACGGTGTCGAGCTTCGTCTGGCACTGTGCGAGGTTTGCCACCCGGACGGATGGTCGATCATGGTCGCTTGGACGTACGTCGTCCACGTATCAAACCTTCCGCCCAGCCGACACGCCAATGCTAAATTTCGAACGAGCCACCGCTTTATGTGAATGTGCCCTCACCCAATACCTGAAGGAGGTATCACACCGAAACCTCCTGTGCGCCGTTGAGACGTGCGAGGGCTTTGCGGAGACGCCCATCGGCATCGTCTGCGATCTCCCGGACGGCCGGGGTATCGCTGAGCTGGATCATGGTTCGAGGATCAATGGCCTCGATTGTGGTGTCACTCGCGCCTCTGCCCCGGCGGACTACGACATTGCACGGCAGTAGCACGCCGAGCTCCGGCTCCTCAGCGAGGGCACGACTTGCCAGGTCGGGGTTACAGGCGCCAAGTATCAGGTAGTCGCCGACGGCGTCGGCTGAGTCCGTTCCGAGTTTGGCTTCGAAGGTGGCGCGGACATCAATTTCCGTGAGGATTCCGAAGCCCTGTTCAGCGAGAGCGTCGCGGGTCTGCTGGACCGCTTCAGCCCATGAGAGAGGAACGGTGACGGTGTGCGTATAGCTCATAGAGACTCCTTGTGCTGATTGGCTGATGCCGGGGCGGTTCAGGCGAGGGACAGGAAAAGCTTCTCCAGGTCTTTCATGTCCATGCTCGCGTCTTTACGGACGATGCACTGTTCCAGACCGCTGGCAATAATGGCGAACCCGGCACGGTCCAAAGCCTTCGACACAGCGGCAAGCTGGGTGACGATGTCCTTGCAGTCCCGCCCCTCCTCCAGCATCCGGGTCACAGCGGCAAGCTGGCCCTGAGCGCGCTTGAGCCGGTTGACCACGGGGGTCAGTTCTGTTGAGTCTAGTTGCATGACATCTCCGATGGCGTGAATTTGTATTGTTATTGTATACCCCAAGGGGTGTGTTGACTACCCCCCGGGGTATACGTATGCTCGGTGAGTATCCAATTCCAGCGCAACTGTCCCGAAAGGACCTTCATGGCTCCCCTATCCACCGCACCCACCGTCACTCCCCTCGCGCCAGAGGTTTTAAGTTCTTGGATCGAAGAGCACCAGGATCTCGTGGTGATTGACGTCCGCTCCGCGGCTGAGTTCGAATCCATGCATATCCGCGGCTCTTACAACGTGCCCCTGCCGTTGCTGTCCGAGCACACGGACGAGCTTGCTGCCCGGCTAGGTAGCCGCGTTGTCCTGGTGTGCCACTCCGGAGCCCGCGCCGAGCAGGCCCGGCAACGCCTCGGTGGTTCCGGCATCACCACTGCTTATGTTTTGGCCGGGGGCGTTCCGGGATTCGCAGCTGCCAATGGAAACGTAGTCCGGGGCAAGGCCCGCTGGGATCTGGAGCGCCAGGTGCGCCTGAGCGCAGGTTCCCTCGTTATCCTCGGCTTGGCGGGGGGCAGGTTCGTCTCCCCGAAGATCCGGCTGCTTGCTGGCGCTATCGGCGCCGGCCTGACTTTCTCCGCCGCGACAAATACCTGCGCTATGGGCCGGGCAATCTCCGCCATGCCATGGAACAAGGCAGCAGAAGAGCCCACGCGTGAAAGCGCCATCCTCCAGTTCCCAGTCGGGTCCGGCGCGGCGGTTGAGACCAAAGCGTCGTGACCGAGACCCTAATCCTTGTCCTTGCCCTATCCGTAATGATTGGGCTCTCGCTCGGAGTCCTGGGCGGCGGTGGGTCCATCCTGACCGTGCCAATTCTGGTCTATGTGGCCGGTTTCGAGCCCAAGGAGGCGATTGCGGCGTCCCTGTTCGTCGTCGGCGTCACCTCTGCGGTGAGCGTTATCAGCCATGCGCGCGGCGGACGTATTGTGTGGCGGACCGGATTGATCTTCGGCGCAGCTGGTATGGCCGGGGCCTTTGTTGGCGGACTGCTCGGAGGTCAGATTCCCGGCCAGATTCTGTTGATTGCTTTCGCAGTGATGATGGTGGCAACCTCCGTAGCCATGCTCCGCGGCAGGAAAAAAGGCCGCGGAAATGGCGCCGCCGAACCGGTGAAGCACGAACTTCCCCTGGGCCGGGTGGTGCTGGACGGCGCCGTCGTCGGCCTCGTCACCGGCCTGGTCGGCGCTGGCGGTGGATTCCTCGTCGTTCCCGCATTGGCGCTGCTGGGCGGCCTACCGATGTCCGTCGCTGTCGGAACCTCGCTGGTCGTCATCGCCATGAAGTCCTTTGCCGGACTCGCCGGTTACCTCACCACGGTACATCTGGACTGGGGTCTGACTCTGGCCGTGACCGCGGCGGCGATCGTGGGAGCTCTCATTGGCTCCCGGCTCGCAGGTCGCATCCCGGAAGCCGCCCTGCGCAAAGCGTTCGGCTGGTTCGTCCTGGCCATGGGCTTTTTCGTCCTGACCCAACAGGCGCCAGCAGACCTCCGGTTAGTTATCGTCGCGGCCACGCTGGCCCTTGCAGCGGCTGCAGCCACGATCTGCTGGTTCTTCGTGAGCTCTTGCCCGCTCCGTAAAAACCACCGGAACAACCAAGACCGGAGTGGCCAGCCCTCACCGGCAGCCTGACCATGCTCCACCCAGCCAGCATCAATGTATTGCTCCAGTGTGGCGAACTTATCCGCCAACAAACAGTTCAACTACGCGAAAGAGAAACTCATGGCTGAAATCACCATCAGCGAAACCAACCAACCTCGCAACGAGGCCCGGATCCTCGATGTCCGCGAAGACTTCGAGGTTGCCGAAGGTATGATCCCCGGCGCCTTGCACATTCCCATGGACCTGCTCCAAGACCGACTGTCGGAATTGGATCCCGCCGTGCCCGTGATTGCCGTCTGCCGCAGCGGCAACAGGTCCGCCCGCGCCGCCGACGTCCTCAACGGTGCGGGGTTCACCGCTGACACTATGGCCGGCGGCATGATCGCCTGGACTGAGACCGGACTCCCCACCGACGGACATCTGCAGGAACCCGGCACCATTTCCTAATCGACGCCTCACCTCGGAAGGACACGTCCTTAGTTTGAGCAAACCCTAACGCCCAGCCACAGTGTTGGCTGTGCCAACTGGTTACCCCCTCGATACTCAGTCGAAGGCACCCTTTTAGTTGCCATATACCCCCTAGGGTATTATTGTTGTAATCGGACGACGGGGATAACTCCCCCACCCCTTCACAAAGGAAGACATCAATGCTTATTGAGCGTATTTACGATGAAGACCTGGCCCAGGCCAGTTACCTGATCGGTTGCCAGGCCAACGGCACGGCCGTGGTTGTTGATGGCCGACGTGATATCGCGGTGTACCAAGAGTTGGCCGCGAAAAACGGCATGAAAATCGTGGCCGTAACCGAAACCCACATCCATGCCGACTACCTCTCCGGCACCCGGGAGCTGGCCGCTGCCACTGCCGCGACGATCTACGTCTCGGGCGAGGGCGGACCGGAATGGCAATACGAATTCGACGGCGAACGGCTATTCGACGGCGACAAGATCACCGTAGGCAACATCAGCATTCGGGCAGTTCACACCCCCGGGCACACCCCCGAGCACTTATCCTTCCTCGTAACCGACGGCGCATTCAGCGACCAGCCCGGCTACCTACTCTCCGGCGACTTCGTCTTCTCCGGCGATCTAGGACGTCCTGACCTGCTGGACGAGGCGGCAGGCGGAATCGACACCCGGTTCGAGGGTGCCAAGCAGCTCTTCGCCAGCTTGCGAGACAAGTTCCTGACTTTGCCCGATTACGTCCAGGTCCACCCAGCGCACGGTGCCGGCAGCGCCTGCGGCAAGGCCCTGGGCGCCATCCCGTCATCCACGATCGGTTACGAGCGTCTGTACGCCTGGTGGGGTCCGTACCTCACGGCCAACGATGAGGCTGGTTTTATCGACGAATTGCTCGATGGCCAGCCCGACGCGCACGCCTATTTCGAACGGATGAAACGCGAGAACCGCGAAGGCCCGGCGATTATGGGCGAACGTACCCCGCTCGCCGAACTGGACCCTGTAACCGTTGCCGAAGGCCTCGCCGAGGATACGCTGACCTTTGTCGACACCCGCCCTCACGGCAAGGTCCACGAGGGTACGGTGACCGGCTCCCTGAACATACCGGCCGGTAAGTCGATGGCAAGCTACGGCGCGTGGGTTGTCAACCCCGAAATCGACAAGAACCCGCTGGTGCTGCTTGCCGACGGAAGGGAACAGGCTCAGGAGCTGTGGGATCACCTGATCCGGGTGGGGATCGACAACGTGTCCGGTTACGTCACCACACTGGCTGGACTTCCCCTGAGCACCCCCCGCCTAATCCAGCCGGAGGAACTGGAAACCTTCGATGCGGCATTGGTGCTGGATGTCCGTAACCGCACCGAACACGCGGCAGGGCACGTCCCCGGATCAACCCAGCTGAGCGGCGGCCGCGTCATGTGGCACCTCAACCAGCTACCCGCCGAAGGTACCATCATCACGTACTGCCAGAGCGGCGTCAGGAACTCTGTCGCGGCCAGTGCCCTGCGCCGTGCTGGGTACAACATCGTCGAACTCGATGGCAGCTACGCAGCCTGGGCTGAACACCAAAACCTGGCAGCCTCCACAACATAACCGGACAGCACCAGAATCCATGCATCAGCAGCGGCGGCTCGGGAAACCNCGCCGATGACGTCCGAGCCAGCAGCACGGAGTATGCACCACATGACCGATGGCACCCCCTCCCGCCCACAATCCGGGACAGTCGGAAGCATCGTTCTGGGCCTACGGCAAAATTGGGCCCAATTTATGCTACTCGTGGCGGTGAACGCCCTCGTCGGCGGCACCCTCGGCCAAGAACGCACCGTGCTGCCCCTCCTCGCCGAAGATGTTTTTCACCTCGACCAGTACACGTCCGCCCTGACCTACATCCTCGCATTCGGCCTCGCGAAAGCCGCGACCAACTACTTCGCTGGCTCCCTTTCAGACCGTCACGGTCGCAAGCCCGTCCTGGTCGCTGGTTGGCTCATCGCCCTCCCGGTGCCGGTGCTGTTGATCTTCGCACCCTCCTGGGAGTGGATCGTCGTGGCAAACGTTGTCCTGGGCATCAGCCAAGGTCTAACCTGGTCCACCACGGTGATAATGAAGATGGACTTGGTGGGTCCCGAACGTCGGGGCCTGGCCATGGGCCTGAACGAAGCCGCTGGATATCTCGGCGTTGCCGGCACTGCCCTGGCGACGGGTTACATCGCGTCCGAGTACGGGTTACGCCCCGGCCCTTTCCTCCTCGGCGCAGCCTTCATCGCCGTTGGACTCGGCTTGTCCGTCCTGACCGTGCGCGAAACCCGCCACCACGCCACGGCTGAAGCCGCCACCCACGCACCGCTTCGCGTCGGGAACCACCCAGAGCTCAGTAACCGTGACATCTTCACCCTAACCAGCTTCCGCGACAGGTCATTATCCTCGGTTAGCCAGGCTGGCATGGTGAACAACCTCAACGACGGCCTGGCCTGGGGCCTGTTCCCCATCCTATTCGCCGCCGCCGGGCTCAACCTTGAACAAATTGCTGTTCTCGCCGCCATCTATCCTGCAGTGTGGGGAGCCGGACAACTGATCACCGGCGCCCTCTCCGACCGGATCGGACGCAAACCACTGATCGCCAGCGGCATGATCGTCCAGGCAGCAGCGCTAGGCATGGTCGCCGTCGGCCAAGACTTCGGAACCTGGCTCGCCGGTGCCATCCTGCTCGGCGCCGGCACAGCCATGGTGTATCCCGCGCTGCTAGCCGCCATCGGCGATGTCGCCCACCCGACCTGGCGGGCGAGGTCCGTCGGCATCTACAGGCTCTGGCGCGACGGCGGCTTCGCCATCGGTGCACTGCTCTCCGGCCTCCTCGCCGACGCCTACGGAATACCCACGGCAATTGCCGTGGTGGCCCTTCTCACAGCAATCTCCGGTGTCGTGGTAGCCCTACGCATGCGTAGCACCGATCACCAGCTAAGTCCGTGATGGGCGGGCGCCCTCCGGGTGGCTGGCATCAGCTGCACCTTGGGAGAGTGAGCCGGGCACTGGCGGACCTACTGCAAGGATTCATCAAAGCTATAAGTGGAAAAGAGGGCCCCGTGAGATTTGAATTGCGCGGCATTCCCGGCTGCCTTAATACGGACGCCACCCACGCTCTGTTGGTGGAGGCCCTTGAGCCCCTCGATGCCACGCGATACACCTGCGGGTGATCAGCACCCATGATCAGGCGAAGGCTATGGACTTTCACGGTTCTCCAACCTTCGTCCTAGACGGCCGGGATGCTTTTTGCACCGTAGGCGAACCGGTGATCTCCTACCGGGTCTACAGAAACGGGATAGGTTTGGCGGACCTTCCAGCAATCGCCGACCTACGATCTGCGATCCAGGGAGCACGTAGCGAGGCACCAAGCGCAACGGACCCCTGCGGGCGCACTTCGAAGTGGGAATCACCCCATTCATAGTTCTTAAGCTAGGCCACGGATCCCCGATGCTGGTTACACTGCTGGACATGAACGACGTCAGTTCGCCGGAAGCCTTGATGGCGAGCCGATAGCTAAGAAAATTTTTCGCGCTACGCTAACCATCTAGTGCAAAGATGCAAAGCGCCCATGGGTGATGACCCCGCCAAGACCGCTAGCAGACGCCGCAGGAAAAAAAGTCGCGGTGTTCGCGCGCTGGGTCTGAACCGGGTGCGCAGCTCTGGCCACCTTTTCTACCGGCGCAGGAATAGTCGTGAAAAGAATCCCTCCTTTCCTTTAGCTTCCTTTACGTGGCCACGACATTTCTGAGAACTTGGCACTCCCCGCATCACCTGATCGACGTGCTGTCCGCATCCTGCCCAAGTTGTCTTTCCGCATTGTTTGCATGTAGCTGTCCGACACATGGTGCCTCCTAATTCTGAAACCGTATACCCCATAGGGTATCGACTCGAAAGAAGAACTACAAGATGAGATCCCTCCCTCCCTCCGCCGGGTTACAAAGAGCGGGTTTCGGTGCCGGCGCAGGTAAGACCGGCCCCCGCTTATAGCCAACCGGCCGGGTCCACGATTGCGCCATCGAGAAGGACCTCGAAGTGCAGGTGTGACCCGGTGGAATTTCCTGTGGTTCCGGCATTGCCGATCGTCTGTCCCTGCCCGACGTTTTGGCCTACCGACGTGTTGATGGCCGATAAATGGTTGTACGTGGTTTTCAGTCCATTTCCGTGATCGACTACGATGCGGTTTCCTCCGCCATACGAACTCCAGCCTGCTTCCACCACAGAGCCGGCAGCGGCAGAGCGCACTTGGGTGGCGCAAGGTGCCTTCAGATCGATTCCGGTGTGCAGTTCTCCCGCTGATCCGGTTAGAGGATTTGTGCGGTACCCGAATGAGGACGTCGTGGACATTTGCGTCAGCGGCGGCGACAACCGCATTCCTGCACCATCGGCTGCCGGCGCTGGATCAGCTCCCGGCACTGGACCAGGCGGAAGAACGGCCCGGGAGTCCGTCTGATCATCAGTCCGCACCGACTCATCCTGGGACGGCGCCGGGTCCGGTTGGGGATTCTTTTCATGGATTCGGCCGGCAGGCCCTACCTTGTCCGTGACTCCCGGGGGTTCTGTTGGGGTTTTCACCCCTGGAGCGGGTGTCCTGCTGAAGTCCAGGGTCACCCCGGCGTCTGCGGTGACGTTGGCGGGCAGGGGGGCCTGTCGGCTCGCAGCTTCCGGTCCCCGTATGGTGCCTGCGGACTGTCCCGGATTCAGAGCTGCGGCAACCAGCCCCGTTGCAGCCAGGAGTCCTGCTAAGGGTCTGACCCATTTTGGATTGATGCCGGATTTCGATGCGGCAGAGCGTCGTCCGTGGTTCTTGCGTGGCACCGGTGCAGGGCGGCCGATTTGGCTCGAGCGTCCGGGGGGCTTTTTCGAAGTCAAGAGTATCCTTTCTCAAACGCCGCCGAAGTTAGCTGTCGGATTCGGGTTGGATCAGCCCGGCCAATACAGAGAATCACCTCTCTATTGGCTTCACCCCAGGGCAGCGGCCATGGCTGCCGTCAAAGATGGGTCCTCCGCCCCTGCCGTTTAGGAGTGATGCGTTTGTTCCGCGGCAGGGTTGGGCGTCGGAACAAAGCGCACTTGATGAATCAGATGCGGGACTTACTATATACCACTGGGGGTATTTTGTTATGGTTTTGTGATGAATTGACTCGCGCCCGCATGCGTTTGGACACTAGCCGCTCCGGGGTTCCATGTCCGTGTCCGATCGGTCGCGCTCCCCTGCCCGAGCGTTGTCCCGGCCCGTAGCGGACCGTGCCCGCCCGCGAAGGTGCAGGAACATCAGCACCCCACCGATGAACAGGATGCCGGAGACCCATGTGTTCACGCGCAGCCCGAGCAGGGTGTTGGCGTAATCCGAGCGCATGAGCTCGAAGAAGAATCTGCCAGCCGTGTAGACCGCGACATACAGCGCGAAAACGGAGCCTGCCCCGATTTTGAATCTGCGGTCGATGACCAGCAGGACTGCCGCACCGGCGAGGCACCATAGCGACTCATATAGGAAGGTGGGCTGGAAATAGCCCAGGACGACAGGCGCACCGGCTGGATCGAGGACGGCCCTGCCTGTCGAGGGATCCATTGAGTGTATTTGGAGCTTCCATGGGGCAGTGGTGGGATCGCCGTAGAGTTCGTTGTTGAACCAGTTTCCCCATCTGCCCACTGCCTGCGCGAGGAGAAGTCCCGGCGCGGCCGAATCCACAAACGCAGCAAAGCTTACGTGGTGCCTGCGGCAGCCGATGTATGCGCCAACTGCTCCGAGGGCAACCGCACCCCAGATCCCCAGCCCACCGTCCCAGATTCTGAGAGCGTTCCAGGGATTCTTGCCCGCGGCAAAATATAGCTGGTAGTCCGAGATTACATGATAGAGGCGGCCACCGATGATACCGAAAGGCACGGCCCAAATGATCACGTCCAGGGTTTGGCCGGGTGTGCCTCCCCGGGCTGTGAGCCGCCGGTTTGTGAGCCAGGCAGCTAGGATGATGCCGGTGAGGATGCACAGCGCATAAAAGGTGATCGTCACCGGTCCAAGCTGCAGGGCGCTGAGCGTGGGGGAAGGGATGAACATTTCCGTGGAAGCGTTTGCGTTCATGATTTACACATCCAATGTTTGGTCGGGGTGGTCGGAGCCAAGATCAGAAGTCCCGATGGACTGCCACCAGCATGGCGGGGCCGGAACCGGAATTGCCGGACACTCGCGGCGACGTTCCAGCGGAATCAACGTTTCCGACAGCTAGACCGCCCGGCGCTCTTGCCGCGCCGCACCTTGGGGACGCAGGTCGCCGGCGCCCACAGCCGGAGCAGCCGTTTCGTGGACTCAGAGCCGGACGTAGGCCCATCCTTCCCACTGGCGGGTGGCCAGATGGGCGGTCGCAGCGGGCACGACACCCACACCGGCCAGCAGTTGGTCCAACTCCACGCCGGCTGAGCGCATACTGTTCTCACACGCCAGCACCCGCAGTCCCCTTTCAAGGACCTCAGCAACTTCCGCAGTCATTTCCGATCCCGCGGTCAGCAATGCCACACCGCGCCCTTGGATGACGATCTCGATGGCCGTGCCGTCGGGGAGAGCGGTCATCGTGTTGATGGCGCTGCGCAGCACACCGGACAACCCGTCCGTTGCCCCTTGACCTGCACCATGCAGCAGTACCCCAGGTGCGCCGGTGGCATTGGAGGTCGGCGTAGGTTCGCTGGTGGACATATTGGCTCCTTTACTTATACCGGCCCGGTTGGAACCGACGGCGTGATGCAGGCGATCGTTTTTCAGGTTCATGCTAACCTAATTTCTTAAATGTATAAACATTCAAAGAGTCGGGTGATCCTCGCATTCTCCCTGGCCGCCCTGCTAGGGATCACAGGTTGCACTCCCGACCGAGATGACCCCGGCGCCCGGCGCGTCGATGTCGGCGACCCTCCGACAACTGCCGAGGACTCTTCGGCCGATAAGAAGTTATTCCCTGGGTACACCATTACGTCCGAGGTGATGATTGACAGCACCCCGGCGGCCGTGGGCGGAAAGTTTCTGGGTTTGGCCTTTCCCCAAGGCAGCCGGTCCGATCTGAGCTTCTACGGCTTCGACTCGACCGGAACCACATGGCGCGTGGACACCAACCCGTCCTGCGTTGGATCGGTGCCCACACGCGTCGAAGGCGAACCGGCCATCGTCATTCTGGACTCTAATGCTCGGGCGGACGGGAAGGGGCCCGTGAGCGTCACTGTGGCAACCGCGTTTTCCGTCCAGGACGGTAGCGTCCTCTGGGGTCCCACCGAGGTTCCGGGGCCTTCCTCTGGAAGCGGACTGATCTTCGCGAATACACCAAAGGGGCTCACGGATAAACGGACGCCGGGAACGCTACTTAACGCCCACACCGGTGTCGTGATCGAAACCGGTGGAACCGCTCTTTACGAACACCACGGGACAGCCCTGATCGGCACCGAAGAAACCTTCTCAGCCATCGATAGCCGATCCGGCGAAACGTTGTGGACCAGTACAGGGATGAGCGCCCCACCCGGCATAAGCGCGCAATCGACGGCCAGGTTCAACAACAGCTACGGCCCTTCAACCGGCGGAGTGGTGACTATCGAATGGAGCGCGCCGAACGGTGACAGCGCAACCGTAATATACGACCTCCGGACCGGCGAAACCCTGGGCACGGTCAGCGGGAAGCCCGCAGGAATGGCAGCCGTCGATGATTCAACGGGAATCGTACTCCTGACCTCGCGCCGGGCCGACGACACACACAACATCACGGCCGTGCATTCCGGGCGGGGCATCCTCTGGCGCAGAGATTTCGCGCGAGGCGCCCGGGTAACGGCAGCGGGGGCCGGACTGGCATTCGCCGAAACCGGCGGCGCGGCCGTGAAGATTGACAGTGAATCCGGATCCATCCTCCAAGCCGGCGATTTCGCTCTACCCGCCGCCATGACTTCCGATGGGACGGCTTTGTTCCCCACCGGCCGGCGGAACATCTACGCAGTGGCGGTCCCGAAAAGCACTCCCTTCACGGATGAATCACTACCCCACCGATGCAGAGCTTTCTTTTTAGCGTAAATGTCTATACATTTTAACCGAGCGCCGCTCATACGATTTGGCGCTCTTGGCCTATTACCGAACTCTGCCGCTGGCCAAGATACATAGATCAGAAAGTTCCGGCAGAGGCGGGGGAACCAAAAACGGGTCACTAAGACCCTTGGGGTTAAGCCGTCCGGACATACACGTCCGGCGGCCGGGTGGCTCCCACCCGAATCCGACAGCTCACCTCGTAGGTATCGGGAGAGGTTAGACACATGTCATTAGGAAATACACGAGGCCGTCACCGGGCGAGCAGCAGCACATTGTCCATCATCGCGAAAAGCGCTTCCGGGCATGGACGAACCGCAAGTCGGCAGGCAGCTGTTCTCGTTGCCGGTTCGGGGCTGCTACTCACCATGGCCGTGCCCGCCCAGGCAGGAGCCGTGGCCTCGGATCTAAATACAGGAGCCGCCGCGAATACGGTCTCCTCATCGAACGCGCTGCCCGCCGGAAGGGACGCCGCTGACGTACGAACGTACACAGTCAGGTCAGGGGACACCCTGAGTCTGATAGGAGAACGCCACGACGTCAGTCTGACCACGATCCTGTCCCTGAATGGCCTCAGCATGGATTCAGTCATCTATCCGGGGGACGTCATCACGCTCTCCGCAGTGAATAGGTTAGACACTGAACCGGCCGTCACCGCCACATCCTCATCCTCATCCTCGGGCGGGACCTATCTTGCTGCCGTCGCCGAGTCGGTCACCTATGAAAAGGAAGGCGCGCCATCATCCATCAACCAAGCGAT
This sequence comes from Arthrobacter sp. TB 23, assembly GCF_000294595.1. Classification (NCBI taxonomy): domain Bacteria; kingdom Bacillati; phylum Actinomycetota; class Actinomycetes; order Micrococcales; family Micrococcaceae; genus Arthrobacter; species Arthrobacter sp. TB 23. The sequence goes on from NZ_ALPM01000056.1 coordinate 106,079, forward strand.
CCTCGACGCTGCATTGGCACAAATGGGCGCCACCCAGGACTGCACCGTTCTCGGCGAAGCTGCATTGCGGGCAGTCGGAAAACAAGGTGTGGGCGATGAATCGCCCGAGTCCTTGATGACGTACGCAACCCCGGTGTCAATCCCCCAGCCCGGGGATTTCATCTACTATGCCGATGGCGGAATGGGCTTTTCACATAACGCCATCTACCTCGGGAACGGTCAAGCCGTGCACAGCGGGTGGAATGGCAATCAGACCGTCATCGAAAGCGTCAACGTGGGCTCCGGCCCTGTCTATTACCGGGTCAATGGTTAGGTACAGCATGCACCGGGCGCCTGCTGACATGCGGGTAGGCAGAAACTGGGTGCCTACGGAATAGGCACCGCTCCCGGCCTTGCCGGTGCCAGGGTGCCATCCGATGCCCGGGGTAGAAGGGGNNNNCCCCTTCCCTTCGCGCATACAGCCGGGTGACATGGCGGAAGTCCGCAACGGGCAGCCTCGTCGCGCCACGCACCCGTCCCGCTAAGCCGAACCATGAAAGTGGCTGGATGCCGCACGGCGCCGAAGGATCGACCGCATGCCTGAGGAGATGGCTTGGGTCGTCCACCCTTTTGCAGCTGCCGAATCGGGGCAGGTTCACTACTTGCGGTCCCGCTAGCGCCGAAGAGACCGTCCATCTCAAGCCTCCCTGCACCCAGCCACGGCTGATGAATTCTCTGCAGGGAAGGAGCGCAGCCGCAGGCTGTCGGAGATAACGAACAGCCTGCGACAAGGACATTGCCGCAGCGGCGATGGGTGGGTTGAGCATTCCCACCGCAGCAATCGGGATCGCGGTGATATTGTATCCAAATGCCCAGAGCAGGTTCACGCGGATCGTTTGGAAGGTCCTGCGAACCAGGAGGGCGCCGTCCATTGCCGCGTTTATATTGTCCCTATCAATGACAATGTCAATGTAAATGTCAGCTGACCTGATCGCAATGTCGGTGCCCGAGGCAACCGCCATGCCAAGGTTCGCGGCGCCCAGAGCTGCCGCATCGTTGATGCCGTCGCCGACCATGGCCACTTTTGCGTTCCTGATGTTTGAGCTTTCAATCATCATTGCCTTTTCCGATGGCAGCACGGCAGCGAGCACGTCGTCGACACCGATACTGGCACCAACGCGCTGCACGTCGGCGGTAAACCATGCCAGCTCATTTGGCAGAAGATCACTTCGGGAGCAATGCAACACCCGGTTCTGCTTCATCATCGTCTTGCGCTGCCTTCCCAACCGTCAGTGGCAAACCGCCCATATGCTCGCGGAACCGGTGCTCCAAACCACCTTGCGGCACCGATCACGGGCAACGGCAGAGCGCCGGAAGATTAGCGACTGCCAGATTCCGCTGCACATCAGTGTTTGTAATGCACAAACACTGATGCATACCTACTGCCACTCGACTCAACCCACTCCGTCGGGTGGGCATCGGCCAGGATGCGCCGCGCGTGGATCACGGCCAAAGATTGATCCATGGCACTCGATGCAGCAACACACAAGCACCGAATTGGGCGCCCCACAGGGGGCAAAACAGCAGACCCTGCGACTTGGGCGGGTGATTTCACATAGATGGACACCACCCGTAGAGTAAATGTATAAACATTACAATCACTTATGTAGGTCAGGAGTCTGAATGTCGTCGCCTCAAACACCCACTAGCGGTGATTCGCATCGACGAATCATCATCGTGGTGGTCGCCGCCCTCGCATCAGCCGTACTGTTGCTGTTTGTTGGAATCTTTGCCTATCAGGGCGGAGTCTCCCAGCAGAATGCCCAAGCAGGGCAAGAGACCCAAAGCTCCTCCGGGTCCAGTGAAACGGGGCTAGACGTGGCCCGCAGGATAGCGGATGACCCGACTGCACTCGGCGATGTTGACGCCCCTGTTGTGATGATCGAGTACGCGGACTACCGTTGCCCCTTCTGCGGACTATTCGCCCGCGATACCCTACCTCCGCTGGTGGACAAATACGTCGAAAGCGGAGACCTGCGGATCGAATGGCGGGACCTGCCCGTCTTCGGCGACGAATCCTTTGCGGCCGCGGTCGCAGGCCGTGCGGCCGGAGAGCAGGGCCTGTTCTGGGAATTCAACAAAGCGGTCTTCGACATCGCACCCGAACGCGGCCACGCCGAGCTACCCCGCGAGCGTCTCCTGGAAATCGCGGCGGAGATCGGTGTCCCGGATATGGCTAAGTTCGAAGCGGACCTGGACTCCGAGAAACTGGAGCAGGCCGTAACCACCGATGCGCAGGAGGCCGCAACGCTCGGCGCGACCGGAACGCCCACCTTCCTGGTCAATGACACACCGTTTGTCGGGGCTCAGCCGCTGGCCACCTTCGAAGAAGCCATTGACGCCGCCCTTGAACAAGCGGAAAGCAGCTAATGGAAATCGGTTACGCCGGAGCCTTTCTGGGGGGCATATTGACCCTGCTGAGCCCGTGTTCGGCCCTGTTGCTGCCGGCGTTCTTCGCCTATGCCTTCTCCACGAAGAGCAGGCTCATGGCGCGGACCGGGCTTTTCTACCTGGGTCTGATCACCACGCTGGTACCGCTCGGCATTTTTGCCGGTGCGCTTGGATCGCTGGTGACCCAGCACCGCAGCATCCTGATCGCAGCGGCGGCCACGCTTGTGATCGCGCTGGGAGTGGCGCAAGTCGCCGGGATCCGGATGCCATCCTTTATCCGCAACAGTGCCCAGGCCGGCTCCTCACGGTTGTCAGTCTTCGTACTGGGAACCGTCTACGGTGTTGCCGGTGTGTGCACCGGACCAATTCTGGGGTCCATCCTGACAGTCGCGGCAGTCGGCAGCAACGCACTGTATGGCGGCATCCTGCTGGCCATTTACGCACTGGGCATGGCGCTGCCGCTGTTCGCGCTATCCCTCATGTGGGACCGTCTGGGCATCTCTGGGCGCCGCTGGCTACGCCCACGCCCGGTCACGATTGGACGCTGGTCCAACTCCTGGATCATGATCATCTCGGGCATTCTCTCCATTGGCATCGGAGTACTGCTCATAGTCACCGACGGCACCGCGGGACTCGGCGGAGTTCTGACCGTCTCAGATCAGTTCCAACTGGAAAATGCAGCCAGCGGAGCAGCGTCCGGTGTGACCAATACCCTGTTCTCTGTTGGGGCGGCGGCGGCACTGGTGATAGCCGTCATTCTGTATGTCCGCAGCCAACGAACCAGTTCTCGTCGCAACGGCGTCAAACCCGGCTCGACACCGGCGGAGAAGGAGCACAACAAATGAGCAGCCGCCCACCCCTCAAGTCCGCGCTGGCGCTATGGCCGCGCCGCCGCTGGCTCGCCGCTGCGGGGGCCGCAGTCATTACTTACGTCGTCATTGCCGTTCCGACTGATCTGATCGACACACCCTTCTTCACCCGCGAAGTCCCGCCCACATGGTGGTCCTTCCCGGTGGCCGGGATCACCGCTATCCTCACCGGACTAGTGGTTGCCACCTATGTGTCGCGTCTACCCACGCCAGCCGCCGAAGGTAAGGCGCGGTCCGGCGCCGCCGGCACGATCCTCGCCTTCTTCGCCGTCGGCTGTCCTGTCTGCAACAAGTTGGTCCTGCTAGCGTTGGGCACCTCCGGCGCCATGCAGTACTTTGAACCCATCCAGCCGCTGCTGGCTGCCGCTTCTATCGGGCTGCTGCTCTGGGCCTTCCATAAACGCGCAACATCCGAGGACCGCTGCCCACTACCGTCCCAAGTGGCCCTCAAGCGCGGAGAAGCCGCTCGAAGTTCCGAAACGAAAACGCGGTGACCAAATGGATCATCCCGACCGGCATAGCTGATCGTAGATTCCTCGTGTCCGCGGACAAAGCCTGCCAGACGTCCTCGGAAGCAAAACAAACTCAACCCGATCCCGCGTACCGCACAGCGGATCGTACGGAGCGAGCCGCATGATCCCGGCGGTTGCCCTGGGCCTCATCGTCGGTATCGCCCTTGGCCTCATCGGTGGCGGCGGATCCATCATCGCCGTGCCGGCACTGGTCTACGGCGTAGGGATGGAACCTGGCGATGCCATCCCTACCTCGCTGCTGGTTGTGGGACTTTCATCCCTCGCCGCGGTGCTGCCACGTTTCAGGAATGGGGTCAACTGGCGAATCGCACTCATTGTCGGCGCGGCCGGCGTTCCTGCCGCGTGGGCCGGCACCGCGCTCGGTCGGTTGCTGGACCCCAACGTTTTGATGTTGGGCTTTTCCGCACTAATGATCGCGGTCGGGATTCGGATGCTTCAGAACACCGCGGAGTCCTCGGGACCCTGCAGCCCAAAAGGGGGTAGCGCTTGGAAACCTTGCATTCTCCGCGCTCTGGCCGTGGGTATCTTGGTTGGAGTGCTGACGGGGCTCCTGGGCGTTGGAGGTGGGTTCCTGATCATTCCGGCCCTAACCCTCTTGCTCGGAATTCCCATGAGGCAGGCCGTAGGTACCTCGCTGGTGATCATTGTCATTAACTCCACCGCCGGGCTCTGGGCCCACGCCTCCAGTTTCACCATCGACTGGTCAATTGTCTTGGCCTTCAGCGGAGCTGCGGTAACCGGTTCCTTCGCTGCTTCCCGGCTCTCGCACAGGCTCAATGACCGTGTTGTCAACATCGTATTCGCGGTAGTGATCTTTATCGTCGCAGCTGGCGTGGCCATTGGCGCAATCATTGACCTCAGCCGAGCGTAATAGCGTTCTTAGCTAAGTACTTCAGCTGAAGCTTGAGAGGGCTCCGCGGCAAATCATTGTCGACGTCGTTCTTCGAGAGCCGTACAGCGCGGCCAACCTTACCGGCGCTGACATAATGATCCGGCAGCTTATTCTCCCTCGTTATCATCCTGCGCAGCTGTCTCCAATTTGCATCCGAAGGACGTGCTGATGGCGAATCTTTCGCCCAGCACGTAGCTGCGACGAAACTCGAGCGAATTTGCGCGGTAACATCCGATCCGCTCGACTAACAGCAGCGGAGAACCCGCCGGGCAGCCCAAATGGCCGGCTTGCACCTCAGTCGCGAGCACAGCCGTAAGCTGCTCCGTTCCGCCGTCGAGCACAATTCCGCAACGGCGATCCAACTCGCCATACAGTGCCTTATCAGAAAAGTCCACGGTTAGAAGGTTGCGGACAATATCTGCAGGTAGCCAGACCTGATCCAACACAATAGGCTCCCCGTCCGCAAGGCGCACACGCGACAGGTGGAACAATTCAACCTCCGGCCCCAAAGAAAGTCTCGCCGCAACCTCGGGTTCGTTAACGATGTTTTGCTCCAGCACCACACTGTGGTGGCTCATTCCCGATTCACGAATAGATGCCAGGACGCTATAAATCGGTCCGAAGGCAGTGCTCATGCCAGCGACGACCTTCGGCTTCCTACCGGGGTGCGCCGTCACGTGCCCAGCGTCGCGCAACGGCCTTAAGGCAGCCCTTATGGTTCCGCGGCTGACACCGTATTTTTCGGCTAGCGCCAGCTCCCCCGGAAACCCCTGGTCGAACGCGCCACCGCGCACCTCGCTGAGCAGATCGGCGCTTACGGTTTTCCACAACGGAGCCGAAGATCGATTTCCAGTCTTGTTTACTGGCGAACCCAATGCCGACTTCTGGTCGTGATTGATCAACTGACCTCAACTATTTTGTGAAAACTTCTTGATGCTACGAGGATACTTCATTCGAACAACCCCGGCATTGGCCCAGCACTAGTGCCCGGCTGGAGCAGTGGACATCGTCACTCGGAAGGGCACGACTATCCGTGAATACTTGCTTCGAAAACCGGTCACGTCGGCACGTTCGTAGGCTGTCCACAGTTAGCTGTCGGCATGCCTAACATACCGACAGCTAACCAAGTGGACTAGTCATCACAACCAGCCGTCACATTCGCACCCATGGAGGTGGGCTCTCCACCATTGTAGTAGACAATCACGAAATGTCTAAACATTTAACTCGGTCAGGTCCCCATTGCCGAGCGCTGCCGCGTAGCGCTTTCCGGAAAAAAGATCCCATGCCGGCCGCGCTCCCCTGCCGGCAATAGCCAGATCAAAGACGAGATTCACATGACTCGGTCTCCTCGTCATTGTGTGTGACCATCACCACCAGTTTGTCAGCGGCGGTGGCCCGTTAACTGACGGCCCGGAATCCGCTCAAGGTCCATCTGGCTGAACCTCGTCGAACGATGGTTCCGCGAAGTGACCGACAAAGCGCTGCGCTGCGGGGTCTTCCACTCGGTATCCGAACTGATCGCCGCGATCGAGGACTACTCGACACCCACAACGACGAACCCAAACCACTGATCTGGACCGCAACCGCCCCCGCCGGCGCGTCACACTCAGAACCGTGAAGCAAGACTGACACCGCACTAGCAGGAACTTCTCAGCATCCGTTTCTGGCGTGAACAGCGTACGTTCCCTCCACCTCGGCCAGATACCGTTGCAGCACGTAGGCGTCTTTGGCTGCACCAATTTCCCCGTCGCAGGCGTTGATGATCAGTTCCGCCCGGGCGCGCTGTGCTGCCGCGAGCTTCACCGCGGTGGGAAACTCTGAACCGCCGCGACCGGTAAGCCCCGCCGTTATGAGGTCCCCGATGATAGTCACCGCCATGGCTGTTCTCCGATCCGGTGCCGCAGGGTTTCATCGGGTTGCCGGGAGGGTGGCCGGAAGATCACAGCACCGATTCCTGCCACCAGGCAGGCGATGCTCACGGCCCGAAGGGCCCATCCGCTGCCGGTTCCCAGGGCGCTCCCATGTACAGCCACGGCCGACCACAGCACATAGGACACGGAGTGAATGCGCGCCCACCATTGATCCGGGACACTGTGCCGCAGCACCGATGTCGCTGTCACTGCAATCAGCAAGTCAAAAACAACAGTACCGAGCCCCACCCAGACCGGCTCATACCCGGAAGTGAAAGGTACGACGACGGAGATCCATCCGATGTCCACGTAGGTCTCAAGGACGTGTCATGTCTCAGGTCTGAGCGGCCTAGTTCGTGTCTCGGGACCTTGTGGACAGTTGATGCCTCAAGGGCTGTAAACAGTTGTTGTCGGCTTGGTTGTTCAAATCACCCCGGCAACACCAAACCCACCGGTGGATTCAGGGTTAGATACGGAGTCGAAAGTCGGGGCGGTCAGGTGTTTCCTGTCCGCCCCCAAAAACCGGCTGGCGCCTTGAGCGACGGGTCAGGATTCCAGCGGGACGCCTGCCTTTTCGGCTTGACCGAACATGGCGTCAATGTGGACGACGTCCTTGCCGGCGCGTTGCAGGAGGCTCGCGCCGACGCCGGAGCGGTAGCCGGAGCCGCAGTGGATCCAGAGCTTTCCTGCGGGGACTTCTTCCATGCGGGTGAGTAGTTCGTGCAGGGGGATGTTCACGGCCCCCTGAATGCGGGAAGCGGCGTATTCATCGGCGCGCCGGACGTCCAGAATGGTCTCGTTGTCGGGGCGTTGCGCGAGCATTTCGTCCCACCCGAAACGTGGGTAGGAGACGACGGCGGTGTCGGCGGCGAGCTCATGTGGGTCTGTTCCAAGGGCGGCGTCGGGGGAATCGATGCCGATGCGGGAGAGGTCGCGGATGGCGTTTTCGACGTCGTCGCGTTCTCCGACGAGGGTGAGCTTCTTATCCCAGGGCAGGACCCAGCCGAGGAAGGTGGTGAAGCTCGATCCGTCACCATATTCAAAACTTACTGATCCTTGCAGGTGGTTCCTGGCGTAGGCCACCCGATTGCGGAGGTCCACGACCCATTCGCCGTCTTCAAGCCGGCGCGAGAGCTCCGCGGGTTCCAGGGAGTCTGGGACGAATAGATCCGCGGGCCCAGGGCCCCGCGTGTTGGCCAGCCCCATATGGGCGTAGTACGAGGGGTACGCGGTGAGGTTGGCGATCAGTTCGCGAACGAAGTGTTCTTCGTCCGGATCGGTGAGTGCGTGGTTGGTGGAGAGTTGCTCGCCGACCGTGGATTCTCCGGCGCCGGTGGCCGGGCCGGAGGAACAGAACGATCCGAAGCCATGGGTGGGATACAGGGCAGCTTCGTGGGCTGCTTCCTCGACCAGGCGGCGGACCGAGGCGTACTGGTCATGGGTGAGCTGGACCGTATCGTCGGCGCTGACCAGGTCGGTGCGGCCCACAGACCCGTAGAGGAGGCTGCCGCCGGAGAAGACAGCCTGCTCACCGTTTTCGGAGGTGGCGATGTACGACAAGTGGGTGTGGGTATGGCCGGGGGTCGCCACCGCCTTCAGCAGGAAACGCCCTATCTGGACGGTCTCGCCGTCGCTGATTGGGGTGCGCTCATAGGTCACCGGATCAGCGGCGTTCACCAGATACACCGCGCCGAGCTGGTTGGCGAAGGCCAGGCCGCCGGTGACGTAGTCGTTGTGGATGTGGGTTTCGGCGATGTGCGTGATCCGCACACCGGCCTCGGCCGCGGTCTTCTCCACCCGGTCGGTGTCCCGTTGCGGGTCGATGACCAGCGCCACCTCGCCGTCGTGGATCAGGTAGCTGCGGTCCCCCAGTTGGGGGGTTTCAATGATAGAGACGTCCATCGTTTTCTCCTTGAGATAGAGTGTTGCATTCGGTAAGACCATACCCTATGGGGTATTGTCTTTGCTATGGTCACCTTCGAGGGCGCAGTACCGACCTGATCCTGCGGACGCGTCCCCGTACCCATGCCGCGACCAATGTGCGGGGCAGGAAGATGCCGCGGTGGCAACCGACGGGCCACAATCATCAGGGCGAAAGCAATGAGGATGATCTGGCCGGAAATAGGCCCGCCCAGCAGCCCGCCGATAAAAGCTCAAGCCAAATCCGCGATGCCAAAGAGCAGCCCCGTGCACCACATGACACGCCCACCGCTGGCCTAGCTCATGACACTGACCGCTGATGTCACTGACATGTATTTAAACCCCACATCGACTTCAGTCGCCGTATGCTCGGCCTCCGGTTCGACTGGCGCTGAACCTGTAGGCGGTGCGTGCCGCAGCCGGGTAGCAGCGAGGATCGCGGCGACAGCGACAGCGACGGTTAGTCCGCTTGCGAATGCCGCGCGCGGCCTTCAATAATGTCTTACCCAATTCCGCGGGGCGTCCACCCGCCGCCCGCAATGGCAGGCGGCTATGGCTTCCCCGAGCCGTGCGCGGCAACAGACAGTTGCTATGCATGCCCTCTCACGCAACCGCGCTCAACCCCTCGAATTCATAACCGATTGCAACCCTAAATACCCCGTTACATATCCGCAGCGCCGGGAGATGTAACAACCCTCACTCAACGCAATCACGCAGCGCCATCTGGAAGAGTAATGGATCCACATGGACGCTGGGTCCGGGGTCGATCCTGCCGAAGACAACTGGTGGCGGCGGGCCTGCTGCAACGAGAGGTCGTATACCTGACCCCCGCGTTACGGCTGATGTCTAACGACTGCTGGCAGGTGACTCCACCTTGCAGGGTTTCTGTGCCTGTTCATCGCCATCGAAGTCCAAGACGAAGCAAGCACTTCTATGGATACCCCTAGCGGTATAATGATTCGTATAGGCACCCAGAAAGATCTCCACCGGACCCTGTTCCACCGACTTCCTACAAGGAGAGTTTATGCTCGTCGAGCGCACCCATGACAAGGGCCACTCCCCGGCCAGATACTCTGACCTGTGCCATACCACCGGTCAGACCCTAGTAGTCGATCAGAACGATGACGACCAGGGGCGAGCAGGCAACGCTGCGGTGACTGAACGACGGAACGGAGCGAAGTCATAATGGGCGGCGATGGAATGGTTGGCATGGGCTGGGGTTGGATCTTCTGGTCCCTGCTGATCATCGGGGTACTGGTGCTGGTGTTCGTGCTGGTGAGGTCTCTCACTGGTCCCGCCGGCGCAGAACGTGGCAGCACGCAGGGTGGAGACTACACTCGGCCGACGGGGGCGGGCCCGGGCGGCGCCCGAGAAATCCTTGAAGAGCGGTACGCCCGCGGGGAGATCAGCACCGAGGAATACCGCGAGCGACTGCGGACCCTTGAAGAGGGTGACCGGTGAGTCAACCTACGCGCCGGCAGCTGCTGGTCCTGGGCCTGGCCGGTGCGGGCATGACGGCCACCGGCGGAGCCGGACTGTGGTGGTCCAACAGCGGTCGCACCTTCGGGGGCGGCCAGAAGTTGCTGCAGCCGGAGATGCTCACCAGCACCAACGGGGTGCTCCAGTTGGCATTGGAAGCCGCCCCTGCCCGCCTGGAGGTGGGCGGCCGGACCGCCAACCTCCAGGCCTTCAATGGGTCCTTACCCGGGCCCACCCTGCGTGTGCGGGGCGGGGACACGATCCGGGTGCAGATGACCAACAAGCTGCAGGCGCCCACGAACCTGCACGTGCACGGGTTGCATGTCTCACCGCTAGACAACGGAGATAACCCGTTCGTGAGCATCGACCCTGGAGATACCTTCAACTATGAGTTTGTCCTGCCCGCGGATCACCCGCCGGGCACATACTGGTACCACCCACACCGTCACGGCCACGTAGCCGACCAGTTGGCCGCTGGACTCTACGGGGCCATCGTTGTGGAGGGCCCCAGTCCGATACCGGTGAGCCGGGAGCGGGTGCTGGTGGTATCGGACCTGTCCTTGGACGCGTCCGGGAACCTGTCCGATGTCACTGCCATGGAGCAGATGATGGGCCGTGAGGGGCAGATCGTGCTGGTCAACGGCCAGATCAGCCCGCAGCTGAGTGCCGCGCCGGGGGAACGGGAGCGGTGGCGGATCGTCAACGCCTGCCCTGCCCGCTATTTGCGCCTATCCCTAGGCGGCCAAGGGGTACGGTTGCTCTCCTTCGACCTGGGTCAAGTGCGAGAACCAGCAGAGGTCACCGAAGTGGAGTTGGCGCCAGGCAACCGGGTGGAACTGCTCGTGGACACCCGTAAAGGCACCTCCACCCTGGTGGCGACGCCCGTAGATCGCGGCGGCATGGGCGGGATGATGGGTGCTGGTAACGATCAACCTAACAACAGCGATCCAGTCGATCTACTGCACCTGGACGTGTCCGGAGATTTGGCCGCGCCCCTTCCGGAGGTCCCCGCCGGGCCCGCGCTGCGGGACCTACGGAACGGGACAATCAGCGGCCGCCACACCCTCGACTTCGCCATGGGCATGAGCGGCGGCATGGGCAATGGCAGCGGTGGGGGCATGATGTCATTCACCATCAATGGCCGGGCGTTCGATCCCGACCGCCTCGACACCGCAGTGCAGGCCGGTGGGACTGAGGAGTGGACCCTGACGAACTCCAGTTTCATGGACCACCCCTTCCATCTGCACGTGTGGCCCATGCAGGTGATCCAGGATGGGGCCGGTGATCTCACCGAGCCTACCTGGCAGGACGTTGTGAACATCCCGGCTCGCAGCCAGGTAAAAGTACTGGTGGCCTTCGATGGCTTCCAGGGCCGCACCGTCTACCACTGCCACATCCTCGACCACGAGGACCTCGGCATGATGGGCACCGTCGAAGCCCGCTAGTTATTGTGGAGCCCTAGGTTGTTGTCGCGGGTGGGTTGATCAGATGAAGAATGGGCTCCTCAACTTGGGATGGAAGTTCCCCCACCTACATCAATACGAGAGAACCCGTTCCTCACCTCAAGCCGCCCCGACCATTCCAAGCCGACCCGCAATCCGTTGGAAGCAACGAACCCGAAGGAGTCCTTGATGTCTACGGCCAAGCCTCCCTAATGCCCCTCCCCCAATCCCATCATGCCGAAGCCCGAAAACAAGCTCCTGTGGATCGTCACACCCCTGTCGGAGTTCTTGTTCGGATGCGGGATCGCATCGTTGATGATCGATCTGTTGGTAGCCGCGTACCTTGAAGTGTCCGGGTCGACGCTTTCCTGCCGGCGTTCGGGTGTCGGTGGGTACGGTGGCGGCGATCATGGCGGAGAACGGGTGGGCAGCGAAGCGGATGCGCGCCTTCAAACGCACCACGATCCCCTCGGATCCGAAGACGGTCTTTGCGGATCCCTGCACCCGTCTGGTCGGTGACATCTAATGCCGTCGTCGGCATTAAATGTCCCATGCCGACCTTTGGACTATGCCGATGATGGCTGGGGGTGCCGGGTCGGCAGTGGTTTTTGGGGTAGGGATGTCGGCATAGTCAAAGTGCGGTGAGCCAGGCCAGGATGCCTGGTCGGGATAGCAGGTCCAGGGAGCGACCTCGGGCGGTCTGGTCCGGTCGGCGGCGGCCTGCTTGATTGCTATGTCAGCGTGGAGGTATGCGTCGGTGCTGTGCGTATCGGCGTGACCGAGCCTGAGTACGACGACGGATACGTCCACGCCGGCGGTCAGCAGGGTCATAGCTGCGGTGTGACGCTTATGTGGAATTCCACATAAGCGACACTCGGCGGCGGTGGCGTGGCTTGAGGCCGGGGTTCATATCAAGGCCGTCTCTGACCTGCTCGGCCATTCCTCCATCGCGATCACGGGCGACGTGTACGGGCATACTTCGGACGACACAGCGAAGTCAGCGGTAGACGGGCTGTCCGTGGCGCTCGGGCTGTGATGTGGGTGCTAAAAGCTGGTTTGGGTATCCATTTGGGTACGGCATGGAAAAAGGCCATCCAAGATTTCTCTCAAGCCGCCTCTGACCTGCGCCTTTATCTGTCGGGATGACAGGATTTGAACCTGCGACCCCCTGACCCCTGGGTACGACCGTGAGGCCGACTCCGCCTAGCTGCTGCGAACTATCGTTGCTGAGGGGGTCAGATCACCTCACTGATTGCTCGTGTTGCACGATTGTGGTCACTTTTCTGGTCCCCCATCGCTAGCTGGAGGCGATCAGATCGCGCCCGAGTCGACCGCACTTTTGCTAGCGGAGGCGGCTACTACTGTCGGCCAACTGCGTCGGGGTGCACCTCGAAGCCGAATGCACCGCCGGTCTCACCGAGTGCGTGGTTTCGCCCGCTGACCGCGATCATGATCCAGAGGCGCTCGATGGCGAGCGCGATGCGCTCGTTGAGGGAGGTGTAGAAGCGATCCCACGCTTGGTTATTCGATACTTCTGCTATCGCAGCTGCATATGTCGCGGCGAGCTCCGGTTCGATGAGCGCGGCGGTCTCAATCTCCTGCCAATACCCATCGGGGCTTTCCCACTGCTGCGCGTCATCACCCAGCAGGTCCAGATGGTAGAAGCGACCCATTCGCCCGTACATGTCGAGAGCTGCAATGAGCGGTGGAATCACGGGGTCCCCCTGGACCTCATCTAGCAATCCTCGCACGTAATCGCTCTTGTCGGCCGTGCGCACATGCAGCTCAGCTATGACCGCCTCGTGCATATCCGCAAGATTGTGCCCTTTCACCTTCATCTGTGCCTTCGTCGGCCACGACCGATCACGGTCGAGCGCGGCAAGTCCGAGCGTGAGCTTGTAAAGCTTCTCCACTCCGATCGAGAGCATCGTCAGGATCGGGTCACGAGTTGTATCGATGAACGCCCCCGTACGGACAACGCGCACGCCGTAGGCCAATAGGTTCCGCGTAGAGGTTATCTCTGCGATGAGCGCGAACGCCCGCTGCTGGTCTAGATCGACGATCGGCATAGCACCTACTGTATCGGCGCCTAGCGACACTCGGGTCACATTTCGTGCCGTCCATCGACCGATCGATCAGGCCCGGCAAAGAGCAGATGATGTAGCCGACTGGCCACGGGCGCGCTAACGGTGCTCCCGGTCAGGTGGAGACAGATTCGTAACCAAAGGACGGAAAGACGTGCGTCGGGTGCTCTGGGAACCGTACGTCGGCGACGACATCGAAACCGTTACTGCCGTCATATTGCTCCGCGAGCATCTCACTGGTAAACGAATCCTGCCCTCCTGAGCTGTGGGCGGTCGCGCGCAATGCAAGGCGTCGTTCAGAAAGGTCCTCTTTCCTCAACTTCAGAAGACGCAACAGAAGGTTAGGGTTCCTTCTAATGGGCGGCTAACGTGCATTCCGCTCAGACGGTAAGGAGGGTATCGGCGAGCGAGTCTGAGATGACATCGATTGAGCCCGAGTCGATGGCGAGCTTTTTAAGGTTGGCCCACAACTGATGACGCGCCGCGTCCTGTGAGGTCCGCCAGATGCGCCCGAGGTGGTGTTCGATAGCGATCGTCGCGCCCGGCACTTCCGCCCGAACTTGCTTGGCGGGAAAGTCTGTTTCCGGCAGGATTCGATCACGGGGCATCGCCGCAACAAGGTCTTCGTTCATCGCGTTATTGACGGAGAAGTATGCGCCAACGGTGACTGCCCGCGCGACTTCCTCGGCAGTACCCAGAAACCAGTGAAGAATCATGCCGGAGTGAGGATGGCGTTCGATGAGGTCAACGACCTCACTGGTGCGTCCCGTCGAGTGAACCGAGATGAATACTGGCTGGTCGACGCAGGCATCCAAGATATCGATCAGTATCCGTTCCTGCTCTTCCCGAGGGCCGCGCTTGTCGAGACCTACTTCGCCTACAAGCGCGAACTGAGGAAGTAGCCGACGGAACGTGTCGGGGTCGTAGCCTTTACGGGCTGTAGGAACGCCAGGGTGGACTCCGATGCCCCAAGTCAAATGGCGGTCAGCGCGATCTGCTACCAGGGCCGCCTCCGACAGGCTGCGCGTCATGGCGAAAATGTGCGTGTTGCCGAGGGTGGCGAGTTGGCTGCGGGTCACGTCGGGCGCGACATGAGCATGGCAGTCCAAGCTCGGGAGTCCAAGATGGTCTGCCGTCATGGAAGATCCAGAAGTGCCAGCTCGTTGAGGCCTCTTTGTACGAGGTCTTCAGTGCGGTCGAGGTCGTAGTCGGGCGGCCACGTACCGGAGTCGATAGCGTCGATATCAACCCCGGCTTCGATGGCGTATCTGACCGCCTCGATGTCACCTCGCCGAGCCGCGATAAGGTCCTTGAGGTTCGGACCATCAATGGCCTGGAAGAGGTACCGTGTGGTATCGACGATATTTGCTTTAACGAACGTCGCCCGGCGAACCATGCACGGAACGCAGAGACCGCAATTTAGATTCGGAGATCCGGCGAACCAATTCCCGCCGAGCTTGCTGCACGACAGTGTCTTCGCTGCTGCATCCTCCCAGCCGTCGGGCGGCTGAATATCACGGACGCTCTCCATCGCTTCGCCTTTGGTCATCCATTCGAATGGGTTCGAGATGCTCAGTTCGATGTTGAGGCCGGCGAGGATATCGGCGACTCGTCGGAAAGTTTCGGGATGAGTGGAACGTGTGGAGAGAGCGCCACCGCGATTGGGTCGCAGCGGCAGGTTGATCCCCGTGTAGCCGTTCTCGGGAACGATCAGACTCTTCGAGCCGGTGCTGTTTGCTAACGCGATCCCGAGGCTTAGGAACATGAAAGCTCGGCTTCGGCTACTCGGCTCACGGCGTCGGGTTGCCTGTGCGAGCTGGAGCCGCGTGTAGGAGGGTGCGGGGGCGAAGGATTTCGCAAGCCAGGTTCCCACCGCGGTCTGTGCGCCTCGGATTGAAGTGGCAGTGTCTTTGTGTCCAACGAATGTGGGAGTCGTGCCGGATTTTAGGAGTTGAATTGCGCCGAGGTATGAGTCGAGTCCACCACTGAGTAGGCTCACGGGACCACCGTCTCCGATCTCGATGGTGTCCTCGAAACTGACGTCGGGCGCAGCCGTGACTGTGAGGTTCCAGTTGTCGCCGGTCAGCCATCCGAGGAGGTCAGCGGTGGTGTCTAGGAGTTCATCTGTCCATGCGTCGCGCGCGAGTACGGCGACTTGGATTGCGATGTCGCGACTGAATCGGACACCACGCTTCGTACTGCGATCGGCCATGTATGCGCCCGCGGCAATGTGAACGAGGTCTGCTACCTCACGGGTGAAGCCTTGCAGGGGCGCCAGATTCCAGGCGAGGTCCGATACGACGGACTTCGTATGGCCCGGCATCGAGGGCCACTTGAGGGGCGTGTAGCCGTCAACGTCCGCTCCCTGATTGCCCTGAGCCCGCACTAAATAGGCGCCGGATGCTGGCATGGTTATTCGCCCTTCAGGAGTCGCAGTACGTCGGCGCTCATCTGCCGGGCGACTTGGTGGAAGTCACGCGTGGCGACGGTGCCGTATCTGCCTAAGTCGAGTCTGCTCACTTTTGCCTTGACCCATTGCCGGAGACCAGTCTCGCGCTGATGTGCCTGCTTGGCCGTAACAGTGTTGGCGAGGATCTGATCTCGTAGCTCGATGAGGCCGAGGCGGACCGTGAGTTCTCCTATGAACTCTCGGATGGCCACGAGTCCGGGGATGTTTGCCGCCTCGGGGCCTCCGGCGAGTAGCGCCTTGATCTGTTCGAGGGATGCCTGACGCATCGCCTGTTCGTCTGGGTGGCCTGCTTGCCCGATCGCTACGTCAAGGATTCGGGCGTAGCGCATTCTGGGCGACAGGGCATCGAGATCCTCCAGGGTGAGGCCGTAGCCCGCCAGAGCGGCAGCATCGCGATCACGATATGCCGCGGCCGCCCCGATAGCGCTGCCGCCGCGAGCCGCCTGAGATGTGACTCGGCGGCNGCCGCTCGACGAGCCTCCGCCACCGCCACCACCTCCGGTTCCGCTACCGGCTGCTCCTCCGCGCCCGCCTCCACGGCGAGGAAGTGTCGCAGACAATGGAAATGTGGGAACCGAAGGTCGCCTGGCATCGGGGTCTTCCCCTATGAGAGCGCCTGCGATCGCTGCGATCAAAGGGTCGTACGGGGAATCGCTTCCCGCGGGCGCGATGCCATCGGCGTCAGCCGTGTCGCTGGCGTCGCCCGATGAGCTGCCAAGAGAAGTCCACTGATCTCTTGCTTGCTCCCAAGCTGCCGCGCCGCTTCCTCCGAAGGCCCCGTTAGTGCCCATTGGAACTCTCGATTTCGATCTTTGCGGCTTGTGCCACCATGTTGTCGATTCCGTCTTCGCGCGCCAGCCGTTGAAGTATCGGCTGATAGTGCGACTTGAGCTCCGCGCCGTTCATGTTCACGACAGTGCCAGTGGTCAGTCGATGAAGTAGTTCGCCGGCGCCCTGGATGACGAGATCTACAAGACTGGGCGTCTTATCAGCCCACTGGACCGTCATTTCAAAAAGTACGTCCAAATCCTCTAGGCGCCTGCCTTGCCTCAGGGCGAACTCCATCGCGGCCCGTTGCTCTGTTTCGCCCAATGCGGTTAGTTCCACCAGGGCCGCTGCACGCGCGGCGGTGCTATTGCCGAGAAGATCACCGATCAACCGAATTACCGCGTCGGTGGTCTCCTCCCCGGCGCGCACGTTCAGGAGCGAGGCAGCGAGATCGAGGTAGAGCCCGAGGTCCAAACCGAGGTCCGCGAGCGACGGTTCACTTGCAGCCCAATGGCGGGTCTCCTCGTTGATGTTGTCCGGACGATGGGCCTTCTCTTCGCCGTGCGCCCAGGCTTCCCAAGCGGTGAGCAGCGCGGGCCGGTCGGACTTGGCAGTAGCGGCCAGCACTTCGAAAGAGGTTCGATGGAGATCTTCGAGTAGAAGCATCTTCATGAGAACCGCAGTCGTGATCGTGACTTTTCGGGATTGCGCGACCATTGATCGCACTCCGAAAGCGTTCAGAAAGCGCTTGATCTGGCGGGGGTTCGCGAGCCGATCGGACGATAGCCCTTCGGCCAACTGCGCCGAGAGGTCCAAGGTCTCCTGACTGGGTGTCCAGTTCAGGTTGCCCAGATCGCTCAGTAATGGAGCCAAACCCTCTTGCCTTCGATCGGAGCAATGTCTAGCCAACGCGTCAAGTTGAGCGACGGTCGCACCGTCGGTGCGCGTGAGTAGCAGCCCGATGTAGGCTTCCGCGTCGGCGGTAGCGAGTCGAGGGAGCGTCACCGGGAGCTGAATGATCTTCTCCAGGTACCGTGTAGCGAATGCTCCGCTGCGGTTGGTCTCGCCAAGACTGATCGCGATGGAGTCCCGAACCATCTCCTGATCGGCGGCGATCACAAAGACCATCTTCGGCACCGCAAGGAACAACTTGATCCCTTCAAGCGTTGCCATGACAGCGGGTGGCAGACAGCGGTCGAGGTCGTCCACAAGCACGACGACTCGGTCGATGTCCGGCAGTCCCTTTACCAGCGTGTTGAAGGCGTCTTTGAAACCGGCCATCGACCTGTCATCCGAACGGCCTCTTGGCGCGAACGCATCGATGAGTTCATCGGGTTTCCATTGCATCGTGAGCGCTCCCTTGCCGAGAGCAAGTCCCACGCGCGTCCAACTGATCCGCTTGACCAAATCAGTGATGCGATCCTTGATCGTTCCGTCCGAGTTGAAGGTCGAACCGAGCTGATCGAGGACTTCCGCGATCAGCGATCCGCGAACATCATCGTGGTTGTCATACTGCCAAGGGTCAGTACGGATGACCACATAGCGACCAGCGGTCTTGAGTCGTTTCTCCAACAGATTGAGCACTGTGGATTTGCCGCCACCCCAGGGACTGTGCACCCCTATGGCTAGCGGATCGACGTCGGCTGTGCCGATAGCTTCGACGATAGGCTCGACGACTGCGTCAAATCCAAGTAGATCGACAAGGCTTGGGTTGTCATCCCATAGTTTGAGCTTGGTCGTTTCAGACATCAATTGTCGCCTCGTGGCGTCAGCCTCTTCATTGAGTCCAGCCGCCGGTGTGTGTAGGAGAAGAGCGAAAAGGCATCGTAGAAATCAATCAACTCTTCGTCGAATGTGATCCTGCTGGAATGTGCGCGTGGGTTTCGGAAGTGACCATGAATTCCAATAAGGAGGTTCTTGAACCCGCGATGCTCACTGACCTCGGAGTCTGACTCATGGGCGTTGATCGACCATGAGGGATGCGCTCGGTTCGTGCCGAATACGCCGTCGTATAGAGCTGCACCATCACCCGCGAGACCCGTGATGCCGCGGACCCTCGTCGGGATGCTCTTCGATGCTTCTGACATTGCGTGGAACAGAGAGCGGCTTATGAGCTCTTCAGCGCAGTATCGAAGCAGTTCCGAATGACATCCGCGGCGCTTCAGCTCGGTCTGAAAGCGCCCGGCCAGCGCCGCACCTTCAGAGATACTGAAGGCCTTCTTTCCTGTCACGAGCTTTCCTGCGTCGCTGATGGAGTATCCGTAAAACACCAAGAACTCGTTGAGCTGGTCGCGTAGATCGTTGAAGCGGGATGGCTGAGCCGCATATCGTCCAGGGCTCAGGGCTTTCGCGATGAACGCGCCAACGATGTTGCCTGCCTGTTGACGTACCTGGACGTTGTACAGCGTGATGTAGAGACTCTCGCGCTTGTTACCAGCAGGTTCACGCTCGGGCACTCGTACCATCTGGAGCAAGGCGTCTATCTCAGGCCCCGCGAGTCCTGGGAAGTCTGTCTGTGCGATGACATTGCAGACACCTTCGACGAAATCTGGAGGAAAGGGCGTGATCTTCTGCGGTCTCTGCTGGGTTGCGGTGATCGCCATCGAAGGTCCTTGTTTTCAGGCGACGGAGGTAAGTACGTCTTGCCTGGATAGTTGTGGCCATGACCTTCCTATGATCTCGCACACAAGTCGAACCCAGTGGTTCGACACGGCGGATGTCCCGCACGAGTGTGTCGTTGTCCATGGCGAAACGGACGGCACGCATCGCGTCACAGCATGTGACGCCTGAGCTAGCTTGAGCGATCGTTCAGTTCAAAACAGGAGGGAGTCGCAGCTCGCTAGGCATCGTTTCCCACCGCGACCTTCTGGTGCACTTGGGCGGCAGTCCACCCGCGCTCTCGGGTCCGAACGTGGGCGAGCAACACGAGGCTGACCGGACCGATCCAGAGGAACTTCATTGCATTCCAGATGAACAGGATGACGAGGATGTTCAGCCACACAGGTCCTCCGTCTTCCATAAGCTGCACGCAGATCGCCGCGGTAAGAAGGTAAGGAATGGCCAGGAGCATCGCGGGAGGCCCCACTTCAGGCCGCGGCGGGTGCGGATGAGGTCGAGCAGGATGTTGCTGGGCATGTAGCGCCGAAGGAAGTAGTTGGTGTGGGTGCTGGCGGTCCAGAGTGGCCGGAACATGGCGTTGTCCTCTCATCAGTGATTTGACAGCAGATGTCTGATAGAGAGAACCCAACCGAGGAAGGGTTGTACCGCGAGTATGGAGCAAGCGGCGAGTGAAGGCTATCTTTCCTTAACTTTAGGACGTTCGACCGCGCGGGGGAAGCTTTCACTCTGCTAAAGCGCCATTCCGGAGCGGTTCTGTCCTCTGGTGGGTGCGTCTCGCTGAGTCGCGTCTGGGACCTGTGCCAATGCCTGTGCCTTCTTGAGAGCGGCTTTGGCTCTGGTCTGATCGAGGTTCTGTGCGGCTGTGGCTGCTTGTGGTGGGAGGACCTGGTTTTCGGTGATGCCGTACCGGTCGCGGTACGCGGCGATAGTGGCGGCGTGCGTTTGCCATCGTTTCAGCGGCCCGCGCTGGATGGGCGGTTGCCCGAGCCCTGCGATCCATGGCTCCTTGGCGATGACCGCAGCCTGTGCGAGAGCGTGTGCCCGTTCGGTGATGAGGATTGCTCGTTCGGCGAGTGCCTGACGCATTTCGTCCGCCATGGGTCCTGTGGCTTCAGGAATGAGGCCGGCAATCAGGCGCGGCGCTTGGCGGGGACGGCTGCTGCCGGTCGGCAGGTTTGTTGTCTTCCCGAGTCGGGTGTGTAAGACGGCCGCGATATCGTCTGCGTCGTCAAATCTCCGTGCGGCAACGAGGCGTGGGAGCAGCGTGTCGACGTCGCGCTGGTTCGCTTCGGCCCGACGCAGCTCCGCAGTCAACGCCCCAAAAGCCTCCGACTCAACAACTTCATCGACCTGGACGCCGGAGAGTCCCGATCGTTCGATGAGACCCACCCAGCGCTCGTGCTGGGCGCTGGCGGCAATCGTTTCGTACTCGGCGGCCAGCTGGGCAATATTCGACCAAGTCTCTTGCTCTGCTTCAATCATCTCGTGCGCGGAAAGTTCCCCACCCACATGACTAAGGACCCCGGACAAGACAGCCAATGCCGTCGTATTCCCTTGATCGTCCGGGTGCGGATGCTGGTGGGTGTCGTCGGGGTGGTCGGTGGCGACGTAGGCGGTGTTCGCCTCGCGGCCACGGGTCATGGCGACGTAGAGCGTCTCACGGGTCATCGTCGACCCGTGCACGACCGCGTGCACGGTGTCCACCGTCAGCCCCTGTGCGCGGTGGGCGGTCACCGCGTAAGCGAGTTCGAGGTCTTTGGCCACATATCCGGCTGGAAGAACCACCGATGATCCGAGCCGGTGTCCGGCCCTGCGGACAGTGACGGACCCATCCGTGTTCGTTCCAATGACCGTCCAGCGGTCACCGTTTTTCACCCATCCCCTACCCGCGGGCAGGCGACGGTCGTTGCGGCGTGTGATGACGAGGTCCCCCTTCGAGGCGCCAGTGCCATCGTGCAGCCGCATCTCCCCGGTGTCCGCGACGTGGCCAGCGATCAGCAGGTCCAACCGCGCACGGGTATTGAGCGCGCTGACGACGTCGTGGGTTTCGGCGATCAGCACGCTCGCTTTCCCTGCGGAGAGGTCTGTTCGCCAGGCGGCGTAGGCGGTATCGAGCATGACGTCGGTGTCGCCGTCCTGGATGCGTTGGTGGCTCTGGTAGGCGTCGATGACTTCCGTGTTGCCGAGGCGTAGTTGCACCATCACTGGTAGTACCGCGTCGAGTGCAATGACCATTCGCGTTTATGTGCATAAGTGTGCACTTATGCTATACATTAAGTTGGTTGGTTTCTATCAGTGGAGAGGTTCATGATGCTTGAGGTGTTACGGGTCGGCGCGTATCGGAAGCTGTTCGCGGCGCAGATTGTTGCCCTGCTCGGTACCGGGCTGCTGACTGTGGCGTTGGGCCTGTTGGCCTTCGATCTGGCCGGCGGGCAGGCAGGTGCGGTGCTCGGAACGGCGCTGACCATCAAGATGCTGGCCTACGTTTTCGTTGCCCCGGTCATGGCTGCGCTGGTGGAGCGGCTGCCGCGTAAGACGGTGCTGGTCGCCGCGGATCTGGTGCGCGCAGGCATTGCG
This sequence comes from Arthrobacter sp. TB 23, assembly GCF_000294595.1. Taxonomy (NCBI): domain Bacteria; kingdom Bacillati; phylum Actinomycetota; class Actinomycetes; order Micrococcales; family Micrococcaceae; genus Arthrobacter; species Arthrobacter sp. TB 23. Next base: position 128,072 of record NZ_ALPM01000056.1, read on the forward strand.
CTGAGCCTGCCCTTCATTGATCAGGTCTGGCAGATTTATGTGCTGGTGTTCATCCTCCAGTCCGCCTCTGCTACCTTCACGCCAGCCTTCCAGGCACTCATTCCGGTGGTTCTACCGAAGGAGAAGGACTACACCCGCGCGCTGTCCCTGTCCCGCCTTGCCTATGACCTGGAATCACTCCTCAGCCCGGTGCTCGCGGCTGCGCTGCTGGTGTTCGTGTCCTACAACAACCTCTTTGTCGGCACGATGGCCGGCTTCCTCCTCTCGGCTCTGATGGTGATTACCACGCGGTTGCCGCAGATACCGCCCGTGGAACGCTCCGGGTCGCTGCTGCATCGCACAACCCTGGGAACACGGATATTCCTGCGCGAACCTTCCCTCCGGGGGCTGATGGCCCTGAACCTGGTCGTCGCCTGCGGAACAGCGCTGGTGCTGGTAAACACCGTTGTCTATGCCCTGGATGTATTCGGGGGATCGAATACCGATCTGGCGATTGCCCTTGCCTGTTACGGTGCCGGCTCCATGGTGGTCGCCCTCACCGCTCCACGAGTGCTCGACCGGGTGCCGGACCGCTCCCTGATGGCCCTCGGCGGCATTATTCTGCCCCTGGGAATTATCGCGGCCGCGGTAATTGCCTGGACCGAACAATCCTGGCCATTACTCCTCGCCGTCTGGGCGATCCTGGGCGCTGGAACATCGATGATCAACACCCCATCAGCCCGACTGCTGCGCCGCGCAGCCACCGACAACACCCGCGCCTACCTCTTCACCGCCCAGTTTTCCCTCTCCCATGCCTGCTTCATCCTCACCTACCCTGTCGCCGGATGGGTAGGTGCGGNCCGGACAGCCGGCGGCAGCAATTGTCTTGGCGGTTCTGGCTACACTGGGCACATTGGCTGCATTGCGGCTCTGGCCGCACACACAGCAACCTGCCGCACCGGAAGTCCCCGCCACTCAGAAGGACCGCTGATGTGAATAAACCCCAACTCCACGCAGAGCCAAGCCTGCACCACGAGGAACCGCCCAACGCGGCCCGCCTCGAAACAGGGGCGGCCACGTTCCGGATGCTGTCCGACCCCACCCGGCTTCATATTCTGTGGCTTCTCACCCAGGGTCCTGCGGATGTCACGTCGTTGGTGGAACAGACCGGCGCCACCCGGACCTCAGTCAGCCAGCACCTGGCAAAACTGCGGTTCTCCGGGCTGGTGAGCACCCGGAAGCACAGCCGGCACGTGGTCTACAGCATCATCGACGGGCACCTTGCCCGGCTCGTTGAAGAGGGAATCAACCACGCCGATCACCGCGTCAGCGGTGAACCCCCACACGACTGAAGCCGGAGGAGCGTACCCGGTTACGGATTACTACACCTTGGGTTCGGATCCCTGAACGGCCTCCGCCAGATAGGCCGGCAGATCCCACCGCAACGCGCGCCGAATCAGCACCGCGCGACACACCACCAGCCAGGCCGCACCGAAGAACACCGCACCCAACCAGAAAATTGCCTGTGACGGACGCACGACCGGTTCCGCGGAACCAAACAATAGCGGCACCAAATACCAGAGCGTGAAACCAAACCAGACGAAAGTACATACTCCGGCGGCGGCCATCAAAGCCTGCCGACCAAGCCTGCGGCCGTTGCTGGCAAAGCCCACAGGCAGCAGAGCTATCCCCAGAAGCGTGATCGCCGGACCCCAGAACAGGAACTGTCCTAACACGGCGCCGCCAGGACCAGCGAGGCCCCCACCATAATGAAACGGCGATGGCGTAGCGGCAAACGAATCGAGCCAGGTCCGGCGGCGACAACAGCCGCTGTCAGGGCCGCAAGAATTTCCTCTTCCGAAGGAATGATTGGCAATTCCCTGTCTGCCACTAGGAAGCCTCCGGCCTCCGCGGGCAGAGAATCTCTCTCGCTGGAGGAGGCAACCGTGACACCATCAATCCGCAGGATGGGTATAGCGGGATCCCTGTTCACCGCGTTTGCTGTGGCCTTAGTGGCGGTGACTGTGGTGATGTGCTCGTAGGGTGCAACATCGGCCAAAATCCGCTCCGTCCTCTCCCTGAGTGTGGATGCCACGGAAGATCCCTTGCTGTTCAGCAATTTAACCCGCATGGATAAAGCACCTATCTTCGATCATTCTCAGCCCTACCCAGACTGGTGAAGTAAAAAATCGCGGTCAAGTTCACCCCTAGCAAACCCTGCGAAAATTCACACGGCAGCATCCCCTATCGTGAGCTGCGACCCTTGGCGATACACGAGACGGTGAAAACACAATTTTTTGTCCTCGCGGGCCATCGAGACTTTAACCCACTTCTGCGCTGGCCCTCCCAGGAGCTTACCTTTGAGTCATCGGACGACCCATCTTCAGACAGCGTCGTGAGCTAGTATCTAAGTATGAGTGAAGATTTGAAGTTATGCAGCTTTGATGTGGAGAGCCAGTATGTCGAGTTGGCTGTCGAAGTTTTCGCGATGTTGGCCGATGCCACGCGGGTGCGTATCATTTTGGCGCTGCGGGATGGCGAGTTGTCGGTGAATCATTTGGCGGATATCGTCGATAAGTCACCGACAGTTGTCTCCCAGCATCTGGCGAAGCTGAGGTTGGGGCGTATCGTGGCTGCCCGGCAGGACGGGACGCGGGTGTTCTACCGGCTGGTTGATGGACACGCTCGTACGCTGGTGGCCAATGCGGTCTATCAGGCCGAGCATGCCCTGGGTGGCGCACCCGCCCACCACCGGATAACCGACACGGACTCCGAAGAGGGCGCCGCCGTTACTGCGACGGTGCACTCATGACCGTCCTTGCCTCCGATGTCACTTCTGATGGTGGGCGGGTTCTCGCCAAACCGCCCTCAATCTTCACCACTGCGCTACGGCTGCCCGAGGTCCGTTGGGCCGGGATCGCCCTGCTTCTGTTCCTCCTCGGTTCTATCGCCCAGTCCACCGGCATGCCACCGGTCGTGTGGTGGGTGCTGTATCTTGCGTGCTACGTCGCGGGCGGCTGGGAACCCGCCCTGGCCGGCCTCCAGGCGCTGCGGGCAAAAACCCTTGATGTTGACCTGCTGATGATCGTTGCCGCGATCGCCGCGGCGTCCATTGGTCAGGTATTCGACGGCGCGCTGCTCATTGTTATTTTCGCGACCTCCGGTTCCCTCGAAGCGATCGTGACGCAGCGCACCGCCGATTCGGTCACGTCCCTGCTGGATCTGGCCCCGGAACAGGCTACACGCCTCCGCGGAGCTGACGGGGATAATGCGGAAGAGTATGTGGATACGGCGGAGCTGCGGGAAGGGGATGTGATCCTCGTGCGGCCGGGGGAACGTATCGGCGCGGATGGCCTGGTAATCCATGGTGTCAGTGAGGTGGATCAGGCCGCGATGACCGGTGAATCCGTTCCTGTGGTCCGTGGTGTGGGGGATGAGGTGCTCTCCGGCACCCTCAACGGTACCGGGGCGCTTCAGATTAAGGTCACCCGGGAGGCGAAGGATTCAGTGGTCAGCCGGATCGTCACCCTCGTGGAGGAAGCATCAGCCACCAAAGCCAAGACGCAGCTGTTCATCGAAAAAGTTGAACAGCGCTACTCCCTCGGCGTTGTCATTTTTACCCTGTTGGTGTTTTCTGTTCCGTTTCTCCTTGGGGAACCGCTGGAGGAATCCCTGCTCAGGGCCATTACCTTGATGATCGTCGCTTCGCCGTGCGCGGTGGTGCTCTCCACGATGCCGCCGCTGCTGGCCGCCATCGCCAACGCCGGCCGGCACGGGGTATTGGTGAAATCAGCCACTGTCATGGAGCAAGTCGGACAAACCACGATCGTCGCCTTCGACAAGACAGGAACCCTGACCGAAGGCCGCCCCCACGTCATCTCAGTCGACCCCGCAGGAAACACCCACGATGAGGACACAGTGTTGATGCTCGCCGCTGCGGTCGAGCAATACAGCGAACACCCGCTGGGCCGGGCCATACTGGCCGCCGCACGGCAGCGCGGAATCGCGATTCCTGATGCCGAGGAATTCCTGGCCCGACCAGGAGTAGGTGTCTCCGGAATCGTCGACGGTGAACGGATCAGCGTTGAACGACCCGCGCACCCGACCCCGGGAGCGACGGGTACCACCGTCGATGTCCTGGTCAACAGCACCGTCATCGGCCGGATTACCCTGCAGGACACTCTGCGTGCGGACGCCGCCGACACTGTGGCAAAGCTCCGCAACATCACCGGGAACCCCGTACATCTTCTGACAGGAGATAACCCCCAGGCCGCAGCACACATCGCCGGCCAAACCGGAATCGACGCAGTCCGCGCCGAACTGCTCCCGGCCGACAAAGCCACAGCCGTGCAGGAAATGGAACAAGACGGACAGCGGGTCCTCATCGTCGGTGACGGCGTCAACGATGCCCCTGCCCTAGCCGCCGCAAGCACCGGAATCGCCATGGGACGGCACGGATCAGACCTCGCTTTGGACACCGCCGACGCGATCATGGTCCGCGATGAACTCAGTGCCCTGCCTGCACTGATTGCCATGTCCCAACGCGCCCGCCGGTTTGTCATCGCCAATCTCATTATCGCGGCGACCTTCATCACCGTGCTCGTCACCTGGGATCTGATTTCCACACTGCCGTTGGCACTGGCTGTTGCTGGACATGAGGGATCCACCGTTATCGTCGCCCTCAACGGGCTCCGGCTTCTACGCAGCAAGGCATGGCAAGTATGAGCCGAAATGCCTCGCCCATGAATGAAACGCGGGTGCCGCTGCGCGCTGAAATCCCTTACAAAGGACACTTCACGCTCACCGCGGCCGCCACCGAAATGGTTTACGTCTTCGGAGGAGCACTGCACTGCTACGACGGACCCGGAGGCTGCCGAAAAAGAGGGCTCTTCTTCTCACGGATCCAACCCAAAAAAGCCATCTTCTGCCCCCTAACCACTGCCGACAGCGACGCACAGCCTTCCGGCGTTGCCCATATGCCGGCCCTGGAAATCAGTGTCAGCACCTCCCTCGCCGAAATACTGAACGAAGCAACCCTGGACTTCGGCAACTACACCGGCAAACAACGATTCGCCTGGACCCGCATCCCAGCCCTGAAAACCCCTCCCTGTACCTGCCTGCGCTCTATCGGTGCATCATCAGGGAAGCGTTCCCCATGCCTAGACGACCAGAACCTCGGATTCACAGACCTAAAACCCTGAGCCCGGCAGGTAATAGGTGAAAACTTCGAAGTTTCCTCGTCCGGTGAATCCAGCACGTGCCCCGGGCACATTTCCAACACGTCCCGTCCCGTGATTCCACGGGCCAAAACTAATATCCGAGGCGACGAGGATGATTAGGCCGCACACGAGTGAGCCCTCTGTCCACATTCTCAAAGCCTGGGCGGTTCTCTCCCGCCGTCATCGCTGTTGGTCGTCCGCACACCCGCCCCTATACGCCCGTTTGTGGGCGATGGCTGGGACAGGAAGTGGAGGTGGTTAGATCCCATCACGGAGAGCGTGAGAGTAGTCGGTCAAGCCGTGCGAATGTGGGCCGGTTCGAGAACACACTGGCGCCCCGGAAAACGAGAGTGGCTTCCGCGGTAACCTGTTTTCAGCACCCTGTCCCCCATCCTCGCCACAGAAGCACACCGTGAGGGTCACGGCACAGATTTCACTGTCCAGGAACAAGACATGACGGTCATTCAGCTCAGCATCAGCAATGACCTCGCCCCGAAGATTGGCGGAGCCCTGCTGGATTTCGGTGAATACAACAACGTGCACCGGTTCATCTGGTTGACCTTGCCCGCGGTCAAGGGCCCGCAATGTACCTGCCGCCGATCCTTCGGACCGTCTGCGGGAAAACGTTCACCGTGCCTGGATGATGAGCGGCCCGGGCTCAGCGGCCCGTGAACGAAAACGAGGCGGCGGCATTCGTGTGGTGGCAGAGCGTATTAACGGTCGTGGGAGGACTACTTGTCCTTTATGTGGTGCTGTTGATCCTGCTGTGGTGCTATGCCCGGAAGCACCCGGAGACACTCACTATGAAGGACGCGCTGAGGCTACTGCCGGACCTCTTGCGGCTACTCAGGTCCCTTACCGCCGATAAGTCCTTACCTTCGGGTGTCCGCTTCAGATTGGTCCTGCTGCTGGTCTATCTGCTCATGCCCATCGATATTGTTCCGGATTTCCTGCCTGTTATCGGCTATGCGGACGATGTGATCATCGTTGCCCTGGTTCTACGCTCCGTTATCCGCCGGGCGGGGCCGGACGCGCTGGTCAAGCACTGGCCGGGCAGCGTCGAAGGGCTGCAGGTTGTGATGAGGCTCGCGGGCTCCGGGTCCTGGTGACACTTTCCTTAAGCGACTCTGCGGCTGCGGCGCATACCGTGCCTGTCCGCGGCTTCTGCTGTGCGGGGAAGCTCACATAGTTCGGACTGCCGGTTCGTAGGCATACCCGATGCCGGTCGTAGGATTGCCCCTTACCCTGCCTCAACTGGGCCTTGGATGGGTTGGATTATGCGGTGCCCGATGAAGTAAGCAAAGAACATTTCCACGGCCGGCCACGGTCTGATGGTGCGATGCGTGATGACCGCTTTATGGGCGGGTAGGACCTCACCGAGTGGGGGAACGCCCCGGCAGATCCCTTGCCCGGTGGATGCATCGGATAAGCGGTCTGTTGAGCCCGCAGCCGCGTTGATTCTCACGCTGGCCGTTTGAATATTCGGCGTCGTTTCCCAGTGGACATTCTCTTAACGCGGTAATCATCGCCGGTGTGGTGGCTTATCTGCTCATCCTGCGCCAAACAACGCGCCAGGCTGGGATCCTCACTGTTGCCGCGGCGGCGGTGTTTGCGGTGACCATGGGATTGAGCAGGGTGTTCCTGGGCCATCACTGGTTTACTGACGTCCTGGTCGCGTGGACTCTCGGCGTTGCGTGGCTCGCCCTGGTCGTCACGGCCCACCGCCTGTACCTGACCGCCCGGCACCGCGGAATCTCGTCATCCATCGATGGCAGTCCCGACGGCCCGGCGGAGAATTCTCCGCCGACCACGGGACACTCGTGATCGGTTTGCCCTAAAGGGTTGACTCGTCGGTCCGGCGGGTCGCGCGTCCTTCACCTTCACGGATCCTGTTTTCCACTTCGGTGTGCGGCTCCGGAATCTGGTTGCCGGCGGACGCATGCGGGATTCCCTGTGCCGGCTGTGTGTTCCCTGCCGGGGCGGCGGGAGCACTTTGGTGAATAATGGACGCCGATGCCTGGTGGCCGGGCTGAAAGTCAGCGGCCAGCGCAGCCCCCGCCCCGGTGAGGTTCAGCCCGGCGACCAGGGTGAGGACGAGCGCTTTCCTACCCCAAGTGCTCCTGCGGTGTTCTGGTTCGCGTCGCATCTCATTCTGCTTTCCATGCCGGTACTGCCGTCTTTGGGTTCGGGTTCATCTTCGCCTATGGTTCCTGAAAAACACCTGAGAAGACGGCCGCACACATCAACAAGCAGTCAGCAACCGCCGATCCGGTGCCGACGACGTCGTCCCTAGCGGTCACTGTGCCTGTGCTGCTGGTCCTGCCAGTCGTGGCTGGTGGGCCCGGGGCGCGCTCATCAGGGCGGAAAAGCCCAGTGCCCAGATGGTTCCTGCGGCCCAGGCGAGGATGGTGTCGGTGGGTTGCTGCCCGGCAGGGTAAAGGTGGCTGACGACGAGCAGGGCGGTGACGGAAACCAGGCCCGCCAGAAGGATCACTTTCGACGTCCACGAATCGTGGTGCCGGATCAGGAACCAGGCGGTGGTGGTGAGGATGGCGGTGGAGACCAGTGTTGTCCCTGCGGGTGCTGCCAAAGAGATTCCCAGTTGACCGGAATGGACCGGGGCCGGGGTCCGGCAACCGCCAGGTGACCGGCAGCGGTGATGATGAGTGCCCCGGCGGCGGTGACTGCGGCGGGCGCGACAGCGTTGCGTATGCCGCTGTGTGGGAGGACGATAGCGGCGATCGCGATGGCAGCGGCGATCGCGGCCGGATGACCGAGGACGGTAATGATGCTCATGATGGCGGTGAATTCATCGTCCTGATGGTCCATAAACCAGGCCAGGACCGGTTGATTGATTCCCCGCAGTGCCTGACCTGTAGGGGACATCCGGCTCAGCAGGGTATATCCGGCGGAAATGAGAACCACGGTCGACAGTGCTCCGCCGACCGCAGCCAGTCCCTGCCTGGTGCGCAGGCCCGCCGCGGCCGGGCGGGTGACTTTGCGAAACGCTGCGGCTGCTCTGGACGAGCGCATTTTGTGCACCTGCCGCTGTGTCCACTGGTAGTTGCGCAGCGCGAAACGGACAACAAGGGCAAGCAGGAGGAACCCGGCGAGGATCAGGGTGAGGATCAGGCTGGCCCTGCCCAGGTACTGTTCGACCGTTTTGTAGGACTGCCCGGCGAAGTAACCCAGGAGCACCACGGTGGTGGCCCAAATGGTGCCACCGATGCTGTTATACAGCAAGAAGGTGCGGTAGGGCATGCGTCCCATTCCTGCCAGCGCGGGCACCAGTGCGCGCAGCAAACCGACCCACCGTCCGATCAGGACCGCACTTCCGCCGCGTTTGCTCAGGAACTGTTCACCTTTGGCCCAGCGTTCGGCTCCGACAAACCGTCCGGCCCGACTGTTTTTCAGCCCGGTCCCGAACCGTCTGCCGATTTCATAGCCTACGGAGTCCCCGGCGATGGCGGCCAGGACGGCGACCGCGAGCATGATTCCGAGATTGATGTGTCCCTGGCTGGCGATCACCCCGCCGATGAACAGGGCGGTCTCCCCGGGCAGGACCAGCCCGATGAACGCAGCCGCTTCACCGAAAGTGAGAGCGCCGACGATCACATACACCAGTGGTCCGGACAGGGACATGATGAAGTCGATGATCTGACTCACAGGCCAGTTTCCTGCACCGGATGGTCCCTGTCTGCCAGGTCCTGTCCTTCCCGGTTTTGCGCCGTCTGTTGTTGCGGCATGTCCGGGTGTGTGGTCTGCAGCGGTACGGTGAGGCGGAAGCGGGTGTGCCCTTCGGGTGTTTCGGTGGCGTTGATCGTGCCGGCGTGGGCGCGGAGAATTTCGCGGCTGATGGCCAGGCCGAGTCCGCTGCCGCCGCTTTCGCGGGTGCGGCTGGCGTCGAGGCGGACGAACCGGTCAAACACTTTCTCCCGCAGATCGGCGGGGATGGTGTCTCCGTCGTTGTCGATCATGATGACCGCTGCGCCGCCATCGGTGGTGAGGTTGATGTCCACCCGGGTGGCTGCGTGTCGGTCGGCGTTGATCAGCACGTTGCGGAAGACCTGCGCCAATCTGTTGGCGTCGCCGGTGACCCGCACCGGAACCAGGCGCCCACTGACCGTGCGGGTGGAGATGGATTTGAGTCTGATGATTTCCTCATGAAGGACATCGTCGAGATCCACGTCGACCATGGTGAAGCGCAGCCCGGCGTCGTCAAGTTTGGCCAGGGTGAGCAGGTCCTCCACCAGGTAGCTCATGCGCCGGGTCTGGGTCTGCAGGATCCCGGTGGTTTCCCGCCAGGTGTGCCCGGTGGTGTCCGCGGCGGCGATTTCCAGGCCGGTGGTCAGGGTTGCCAGGGGGCTGCGCAGTTCGTGGCTGGCGTTGGTGACAAACCGTCGCTGCGCCTGGTCCGCCGATTCAAGCCGGCCGAGCATCTCGTTCATGGTGGCGGCCAGATGTTCTATTTCGTCGCGGGTGGCAGGAACTTCGACACGTTCGTTGAGGTGCTGGCGGGTGATACCTGCCACGGTGGCACGGATCCTTTCCACCGGCCTGAGGGACCGCCCCACCAAGATCCAGATCATTGCCCCGGCCAGGGCGAGCAGCACCGGGACCCCGCCGAGAAGAAACCAGGCGACGGTGGTGACGGCATCGCGCTGGATCGAGGTCGGAACGGCGACCACCACCGTGGCATTCCCCTCAGGCAGTCCAATACCTGTTGCGGCGGTCAAATAGTCGTCGAAGTCGGTGATGCTGAGCAGGCCCGGCTGCGCGGAGACGTAGGTTTCCCCTGGTGATAGTGCGCCTTCGTCGTAGAGGGGTTCGGTGAAGGCATCATCGGAGGTGGCTTCCAGGGTGCCGTCGGCGCGCAGGATCTGAGTGATCTGGGTGTCGGTGCCGGTGATGTCACCGGCGATGTCGACGCTGTCGTCCTCACTGATCTGCTCCACCACTGAATCCAGGTGTTGGATAGCCAGTTCACGCGCGTTATCCAACAATGAGGAGCGCAGCAACACCAGCAGGACCACACCGGCAATGGTGAGCACGAGGGCCAGGGCGGCGACCGCGGCGGCCGTGGCCTGTCTGCGCACCCCCCATTTACCCCGCCCCCGTCCGATGCTGCCGTGAAGTGTCCGGGCGGGATCAGCGTTCATCGGAGACCAGGCAATACCCCATACCGCGCACGGTCTTCAGAGTATTCGTGCCAAACGGTGCGTCGATCTTTTTGCGCAGGTAGCCCATGTAGACCTCGATCACGTTGTCGCTGCCCTCGTAGGCGGAATCCCACACGTTGTCGAGGATCTCAGCTTTGGACACCACCTGATCGTGGCTGCGCATCAGATACTGCAGGATCGCGTACTCTTTCGGCGTCAGCGCCAGCACGGTGTCCTGCCGGGTAACCATTCTGCGGACCGGGTCCAGGATAAGTGAACCCACGGCAACGTTGACCGGTCGCTCGGGGGCGCCCCTGCGGATCAGCGCCCGGAGGTGGGCCACGAGGACGATGAAGCTGAACGGTTTGGTCAGGTAGTCATCGGCTCCGAGGTCGAAGGCATCGGTTTGGTCGTATTCGCCGTCCTTCGCGGTCAGCATCAGGACGGGGGTCCAAATTTTAGCTTCCCTGATTTCCTTCAGGATCTGGTAGCCGTGTTTTCCCGGCAGCATGATATCCAGCACGGCGACGTCGTAGGGGTTCTCCAGGGCCAGCCAGGCACCGGTCACGCCGTCATGGGCGACGTCGACCACGAACCCCTCGTTGGTCAGGCCGCGGCGGATGGACTCCGCGAGATCTTTTTCATCCTCCACCAGCAGAATCCTCACAGTGGACCTCCTTCCGCGGTGCTCAGCCTCATCCTAGTCAACCCCGCAACCATCCCCGCCAGTAGAAGACCCGGAGGCAATGGGTGCAGCCGCCCCGGCGACTGCACCGGCGGGGGTAGTCTCCGTCCGGTTCCGGCGGACCTGCCGGATAATTTCGATCACTGTCGGGACCACTGAGACGGCAACAATGATCAGTGCAATCAGATCCACATGCGCGGCGATGAACGGAATACCGCCGAGAAGGGACCCGGCGATCGTCACCCCAGCACCCCACAGCACAGCGCCGAGCACATTCCAGAGCAGGAATTTCCGGTACTGGTAGTGGGCGGTACCAGCCGCCAGAGGGACAAAGGTCCGCGCAAACGGCACAAAGCGTGCCAGAACCAGGGACCGGCCTCCGTAGCGGGCAAAGAAGGTTTCCGCGCTGATCAGGTACCTGGTTTTCAGCACACGGGCATCGTCGGTGAACAGCCGGCGGCCGAAGCGCCGGCCCAACCAGTACCCGACCTGGTCCCCCAAAATCGCAGCAGCCACAATCACCGCGACCAACACTGGAAGGTTCAGCCCAAGACGGGCATGCAGCAGACCGGCCGTGAAGATCAGCGAATCCCCCGGCAGGAAGGGGAAAAGTACCCCTGATTCAATGAACACCATGCCGGCCACCACGGCCAGCGCCCACCCACCCAGTCCCTGCAGCAGGGCACCAGGATCGGTGAGATTTGGCCACTGTACGGCGGCCACCATATCGGCAGCGGCCATGGGCAGGTAAACAGTCATCAGAAGAATCCCTTCGGATACGGGCCATAAAGTCGGGCTATAGTTCTTTCCTGCCAGCCTGCCCCATGGTTGCTGAAGGAATCCTGAGAATGCTCACCCCGAAGTTGGGTTTTGTGTATACCTCTGGGATGCTGCTGGTCCGGAACGTAGGCCGGCCGCACACCGTTTGGGGGCGGGTGTGCGGCCGGATTCTATTTGGTTGTGGTTACCCGCGGCCCGTCCGCGGTTTTGAGGGTTACTTGGTACCGGTCGATGCGGCCTCCTGTGCGTCATCGAGCTCGCCGTCGGCTTCATTGTCAGCGCCGTCCTGCTCCTCGGCGCCCTCCGAAGCTTCATCCTCGCCGGCCTCGGAGGCTTCGTCTTCCCCGGCCTCGGTGGCCAAGACAGTAGCGTTGCCGGCGTCAACCTTGACCTCGGTCAACACCCCCTCACCGTCCTTGACGGTCACCTCATACACCAGCGACCCGTTCTCGTCCCCGAGTTCGGTAGAGACCACACTGGACCCTGATACCGATCCAGTGGCGGCGGTTTCGGCGGCCTTCGCATCAATGGTCGCCAGCTTCTCCAGCCCCGCGGCCTCATCTGCCTCGGACTGCTCCGTGGCAGATTCCTGAACCGAAATGGAGCCGTTCAGCTTCGGTTCCTGCTGCTCATCGTTCTCTGCGCTGTCCTGGTTTGCCTCAACCGGCGGCGGAGCGGGAACTGTGGCGGCGTTTGCCGCGCTCAGACCGACCGCTGCGGTTCCTCCGATAAGAGCCAGCCCGGCAAGGGAGCCGACGAGCATCTTCTTTTTGTTGCTGGGTGTGGTGTTCATGGTGATGCCTTTCAGTGAGGACTTGGACCCCTCCGGCGTTTGCCGTTCAGGTCCGGCCCCGTTTCCCGGTGCCTGTAACCACTCTGACCCCCACCCGCTAAGAGAACGCTGAGAGAACCTGAAGGCCAGATAAGTGCACACCCATGCGAAGCCGGAACCCGGTGCTGTCTGTGCTCCTTCACAGAAGGGTGCGGTACGCTCTTGCCCAGAAATAAAGGAGATTTATGCCTGTGCATGCGTATCCTGAGCCACACGCTTCAGGAATGTCCGGACGTTTGAACGCGCTTCGCGCCGCGGTCCTCGGCGCCAATGACGGCATTTTGTCCATGGCAGGACTGGTGATCGGCGTCGCCGGTGCTACCACCCAGGTTCAGCCGGTGTTCATCGCAGGAATGGCCGGCCTAACAGCCGGTGCGGTTTCCATGGCGCTCGGTGAATACGTCTCGGTGAGCAGCCAGCGCGACAGCGAGAAGGACTTGATTGCCAAGGAAAAACGTGAACTCGCCGAGAACCCGGAGGCCGAACTGGAAGAATTGGCCGGACTCTATGAGCAGCAAGGACTCAGCAGTACCACGGCAGCTGCGGTGGCCCAGGAACTGACGGCCCGGAATCCGCTCAAGGCCCACCTACGAATGGAACTTGGCGTCGATGAGGAGGAACTGACCAATCCGTGGCACGCCGCAGGATCCTCCGCCGTGGCCTTCCTGCTCGGTGGGCTCCTGCCGGTCCTGGCCATCCTACTCTCCCCGGTCCCGATAAGAGTATGGATCACCTATGTGATCGTTCTGGTGGCCCTGGCGCTGACCGGTGCGGCCGGCGCCAAAATAGGCGGCGGCTCAGTTAGTAAGGCGGCGCTGCGGGTCGTGGTGGGCGGGGCTGTGGGGCTGATGATCACGTACGGCATCGGATTGCTGTTCGGAGCCACCGTCATCTGACCGGCCTCTTGATCGGACTTCCAGCAGTGTACTGGATGGGGGCGGGAGCACAGGCCCGCCCTCGCATTGGAGCCGATGGGTTCGGCTATGACCGGTTAGTGGTTTGTGCGCCAGTAGAGGGCGCGCGCCGGGCAATACTTCACGGCAAGTCGCGCCTCGCGGCTCTCCGGGGCGGGACCGTTGAGTATCGGATAGCCCCATTCGTCGAGGGTGATGTGTTCGGGCAGGATAGTCGCGCACACCCCGTGTCCGGTGCAGGCGATCCGGTCCACCGCAAGGAGCCGTCCAATTACTTTCCCTGTCCCCGCGCTGGTTTCATTGCTCATGCTGCGGCGCCGCGTTGCCTGATCGTGCAGGGACCGGCGGCGTGATCTTCCAGGTGCACGGCGAACACGGTCAGGGCGCTGGCAGTGAACGCTGCGATACCGTCCGGGAAGTGGCAGGCTCCCC